>NZ_VNIM01000018.1 GCF_007785815.1 Alterirhizorhabdus solaris
CTGCTGGACAGGATGCTGGCGGCGATCGGCCGCGATCGCGCGTCTGTCTATCTCGCCAGCCTGCTGCCGGCCCGCCCGGTCGGCGGGCGGATCGACCCTGCCGTCGCCGCCCCCGCGCTGGCACTGGCGAAGCGCCACGTCGCGCTGGCCGCGCCGCGGCTGCTGCTGCTATGCGGCGACGATGCCACCCGCGCGCTGCTCGGCAGCGGGGTCGCCGCCGCGCGCGGCCGGATACATGATCTTAACCATGACGGCGTAAAAGTACGCGCCGTCGCGACCTTCCACCCCTGTCGCCTGCTCGAACATCCGATGCAGAAGGCCGGCGCGTGGCAGGATCTGCAACTGCTGCTGGGGGAATACGAGCGATGATTCGCAAGCTGTTGGCCGCCGCCCTCCTGCTCGGCGCCGCCGCCCCTGCGCTGGCGGTGGCGCCGGTCGCACCGCCCGCCGCAGCCCCTGCCGCCGCGATCCCGGCGCAGCTCGATGCCGCCGCACGCGACAATTACCGCGCGGTTTTCGCCGCCATGCGCGCAGGCGACTGGTCGTCCGCCGCCGCCCGGCTCGATGCGCTGCCGGACGGCCTGCTCACCCCCTTTGCCCGCGCCGAGCTGTACCTCGCCAAGGGATCGCCCGCGATCGAGGCCGAACCGCTCGTCGCGCTGCTCAATCAGGCGACCGATCTGCCGCAGGCCGCCCGCCTCGCGGCGCTCGCCCGCAAGCGCGGCGTCGAGTCGGTCCCCACGCTGCCCTACGAAAACGAACTGAAGCGCATGTCCGGCGCGCCCCGCCGCCAGTCGGCCCGCTCGATCAAGAGCGACGCAATCGCGATGACATTGTCGGCACAGGTCGTGCCGCTCATCAAGGACGACCGCCCGAGCGAGGCGGAAACGCTGCTGCTCGCCGTGGAAAACCAGCTGTGCGCCGAGGCGCAGACCGAGTGGCAGCAGCGCATCGCCTGGTCCTATTTCCTCACCGGCGACGATGTTTCCGCCCGCCGCCTCGCCGATCGCGCGCGCACCGGCATGGGCGAATGGGCGGTGCAGGCGGACTGGGTCGCCGGCCTCGCCGCGTGGCGCCAGAAGGATTATGCGGCCGCCTCACAGGCCTTCACCGCCGTCTCGTCGCGCGCGCGCGATACCGAGATGACCGCCGCCGGCCTGTTCTGGGCCGCCCGCGCCGATCTCGCCGCCGGCCAGCCGGAAAAGGTGCAGGCCCGCCTGCGCTCCGCTAGCCGCCTGCCCGAAACCTTCTACGGCCTGCTGGCCGGCGGCGCGCTGGGGCAGGCGCTGCCTCCGCAGGCCGCCGCTCCCGCCTTCCGCGAGGCCGACTGGTCCGCCCTGTCGACCCGCCGCAACATCCGCGTCGCCGCCGCCTTGTCGGAAATCGGCGAGAATGCGCTGGCCGACACCACCCTGCGCCATCAGGCCCGCATCGGCGCGATGCGCGATCACGAGGCGCTGCTCCACCTCGCCGCCCGGCTGAACCTGCCCTCCGCCCAGATCTGGCTCGCGCAGAACGGCCCGGCCGGCGCCAGCATGTCGGCCGGCGCGCGCTACCCCGCGCCTTCGTGGACACCGCGCAGCGGCTGGCGCGTCGACAAGTCGCTGGTGTTCGCCCACGCCCTCCAGGAATCGCAGTTCCGCGCCGATGCCGTCAGCCCGGCCGGCGCGCGCGGGCTGTTGCAGGTGCTGCCCGGCACCGCCCAGCTGATCGATCGCCATCGCGGCTCCAGCTTCGGCAGCAACCTCAGCGATCCCACCGTCAACATCGAATATGGCCAGGCCTATATGGAGGAGCTGCGCGACGGCGGCGGCACCGGCGGCCTGCTGCCCAAGGTGATCGCGGCCTACAACGCCGGCCCCGGCTCGGTGATGAAGTGGAACGACCGCCGCCGCGACGGCGGTGATCCGCTGCTGTTCATCGAATCGATCCCGTTCGCCGAGACGCGCGGCTACGTCGCGATCGTGCTGCGCAACTACTGGATGTACCAGCGCGGCGCGGGCGTGAAATCGGATAGCCTGCGCGCCATCGCCCAGGGCATGTGGCCGCGCTTCCCCGGCCTGCCCGGCCGCACCGCCGTGCGCCTCGATTCGATCGGCGGCATCGCTGCGGCGGATTGAGCACGGTGCCCATCGACGAATCCCGCGCCTTCCTCCCCGTCCGCATCGCCGTCCTCACCGTCTCGGACACGCGCGGACTCGCGGACGACCGCTCGGGCGACACGCTCGTCGCCCGCCTCGAAACCGCCGGCCACATCCTCGCCGACCGCGCGATCGTGCGCGACGACACCGGCCTGATCGTCGCACGCCTCCACACATGGATCGACGACCCATCGGTCGATTGCATCATCACCACCGGCGGCACGGGAGTCACCGGCCGCGACGTGACGCCCGAGGCGCTGGCACAGGTGTGGGACAAGGAGATCCCCGGCTTCGGCGAGCTGTTCCGCTGGCTCAGCTATGCCACGATCGGCACCTCGACGATCCAGTCCCGCGCCACCGCCGGCGTGGCGCGCGGCACCTATATCTTCGCGCTCCCCGGCTCCACCGGCGCGGTGAGGGACGCATGGGACGGCATCCTCGCCTCCCAGCTCGACAGCCGCCACCGCCCCTGCAACTTCGTCGAGCTGATGCCCCGGCTGCTGGAGAAGTAGCGGATCAACCGTCCTTCTGCGGATGATGCGGCACCAGCACCAGCGTGCGTCCCTCTACCCGCCACGATTGCAGCCGCGAGAGGAAGTTCATCCCGATCACGTTCGTGTCGCCGAACGCGGGCGAGACGACCACCGCCAGATCGCGCGCCACGATGTTGCCCAGCCGCAACTCGCCGATCTCGCCCGATTTCGCCTCGATCGTGCCGTTGGCCGTGCGGATCAGCAGTGGAAACGGTTCCGGTTTCACCTCCAGCCCGGCACGCGCCGCCGTGTCGGTGGAGATCGCCGTCACCGTCGCGCCGCTGTCCACCAGCATCCTTTGCTCGATCCCGCCGAAGCGTACCTTCGCCCAGAAATGCCCGTCCTGCGACATGGCGATCCGTACTTCCTCGCCGACCACCTCCTGCCGGTCCAGTTGCAGGAATCTGGCCACCGAGCCGAGATACGGGTCGAGCCGCGCGCGCTGGTCGATGGCGAAATACAGCCCCGCGCCGATCGCAAGCCACACCAGCAGGTTCACCACCGGCCCGATCACCGGCACCCGTCGCAGCACCAGCAATGCCACGAGCGCGACCGGGATGATGATGGCAAGCGGCTGGTTCGCCACGAAATCGGGTATCGTCACTGTCTCATCTTTCATCGCGGCGTCATCGCACGCCTGCGATGTATGCACGCCTGCCGCCGATCCAACCCGGCGTCTTGCGTTATCGTTCCCGATATGTTCTCATGCCGCATGATCGAGCATGGCAGAGGGGCGACCGCCAACCGCGCCAGCCAGCGGTTCAACCTTCCCGCACGCGAGGAGGACGGCGACTGGCTGGACGAACGCGACGCCATCGACGGCGGCCCGCCGCGCCTGCGCACCACCGTCACGGTGGAACAACCGCGCACGATCATCACCCGCAACCAGTCGCCCGACATCGGCTTCGATCGCTCGATCAACCCCTATCGCGGCTGCGAGCATGGCTGCGTCTACTGCTTCGCCCGGCCGACCCACGCCTATCTGGATCTGTCGCCCGGTCTCGATTTCGAATCACGCCTGTTCGCCAAGCCCGATGCCGCCGCCCTCCTCCGCGCCGAGCTGAGCCGCCCGTCCTACCGGGTCGAACGGATCGCGCTCGGCACCAACACCGATCCCTACCAGCCGATCGAGGGCGACTGGCGGATCACCCGGTCGATCGTCGAGGTGCTGGCCGATACCCGTCATCCGCTCACGATCACCACCAAGTCCGATCGGGTGGTGCGCGATGCCGATCTGCTCGGCCGCATGGCGGCGGACGGGCTGGCGGCCGTCGTCCTGTCGCTCACCTCGCTCGATCCGCAGACCGCGCGCACGCTGGAGCCGCGCGCGCCCCACCCGCGCCGCCGCCTCGCCGCGATCCGCGCGCTGACCGACGCCGGCGTACCGACCTACGTGTCGCTCGCCCCCGTGATCCCGGCGATCAACGATCACGAGATGGAGGCCATCCTCGCCGCCGCCGCCGAGGCGGGGGCGCTCGGCGCCTTCTTCCTGCCGGTGCGGCTGCCGCACGAGGTGGCGCCGCTGTTCCGCGCCTGGCTCGACGCGCACCATCCCGATCGCGCGGGGCGGGTGATGGCGATCATCCAGTCGATGCGCGGCGGGCGCGACAACGATCCCGATTTCCACAGCCGCATGAGGGGGCAAGGGCCGTGGGCCGACCTGCTCCGCACCCGCTTCACCATCGCCCGCCGCCGGCTCGGCCTGGGCGGCATCGGCATCCCGCTGCGTTGCGACCTGTTCGTGCCGCCGGAGAAGGACGGGCAGATGCGGCTGCTGTAGCGGTCCGCCGCGCCCGGCTAGGACACCAGCTCCAGCTTCGCCTTCGCCGCGCGCAGCTTCGCCTGCATCCCCGGCACGCGCTCGATCCGTGCCGCCAGCTCGGCGTCGAGCAGGAAATCGCGACCGAGCAGCATTTCCGCTGTCCCGCCATCGGGCAACAGCGCGCGCAGCCGCATCTCGCCGCGCCCGCCACGTGCCGCGCCGATGATCGCCGCCACCCGCTCGATCGCGTGCGGGTCGTCAGTTTCCAGCTCCAGCACCAGCTTCGCGTTGCTCGCCAGCGATTCGAACGGCTGCACCCGCCGCACCGTCACGCGCGGGGTTTCCTCGCCCTCGCGGCGGTCCAGCTCTACCGTCATCAGCGCGCAGCCGCCCACCTTGGCCGCCGCCTCCAGATCCTCGGACACCTCGTCGTCGAAACAGGTCGCGACGAACTGGCCCGAGGCATCGCTCAGCGTCGCCATCAGGTAGCGCCGCCCGCGTGCCGAGGTGCGCCACTTCGCCTCCTCGACCAGCGCCGACATCGATACGGTGGGGGCGGCGGGGCGACCGCTGGCGCTCCACTCGCCGCGCGGTTCGGGCGGGGCGATCGGCAGCGAGGCGAGTTCCGAAAAGGTGAGCGCGCCGTGGCCGGAGGCGAGATGCTTGTAGCGATCGGTCGGATGCGCCGAGAAGTAGAAGCCAAACGCCTCCTTCTCCGCCGCCATCCGCTCGGCGATCGACCAGTGCTCCGCCGCCGGCAGCCGCACATGCGCGTCGCCCCCGGCGTCGCCGCCGAACAGCCCGCCCTGCCCGCGCTCGCGATCTCCCGTGATCCGCGATGCCTCGGACAGGATCGTCTCGGCCCCGGCGAACACGCGCGCCCGCTCCGGGCTGATCCCGTCGAACGCGCCCGCGCCCGCCAGTGCCTCCAACTGCCGCCGGTTGAGCAGTTTCGGATCGACGCGCCCGGCAAAGTCGTCGAGGTCGGCGAAGCGGCCCTTGGTGCGGCGCTCCGTCACCAGTTGCTCCATCGCCTTCTCGCCTACGCCCTTCAGCGCGCCGAGCGCGAAGCGGACGCCGCCATCCTCTACGGAAAACTCCGCCTCGCTGGCGTTGATGCACGGGGCCAGCGCCGGCACCTCGGCGCGGCGCATGTCGTCCACCCACACCGCCAGCTTGTCGGTCAGCGCCATGTCGTAGCACATCGACGCCGCGAAGAACTCGGGCTTGTGGTGCGCCTTCAGCCATGCCGTCTGGTAGGCGATCAGCGCATAGGCGGCCGCGTGGCTCTTGTTGAAGCCGTAGCCGGCGAACTTGTCGATCAGATCGAACAGCTCGTTGGCCTTGCCCGCCGGGATACGGTGCGCGGTCGCGCTGCCTTCCACGAAGATCGCGCGCTGCGCATCCATCTCCGCCTTGATCTTCTTGCCCATCGCCCGGCGCAGCAGGTCGGCGCCGCCCAGCGTGTAGCCGGCCAGCACCTGCGCCGCCTGCATCACCTGCTCCTGATACACGAAGATCCCGTAGGTCTCCTTCAGGATCGGTTCGAGCAGGGGGTGCGGATAGGCGATCTCCTCCTGCCCGTTCTTGCGCCGGCCGAACATCGGGATGTTGTCCATCGGCCCCGGCCGGTAGAGTGAGACGAGCGCGATGATGTCCTCGAAACAGGTCGGCTTCACCGCCGCCAGCGTGCGCCGCATCCCCTCCGATTCCAGCTGGAACACACCCACCGTGTTGCCGCTCTGGAGCAACTCGTACACCGCCGGATCGTCCCATTCGAGCGTGTCGAGGTCGATCTTCACGCCCCGCAGCGCCAGCATCTGCACGGCTTTCTGCAACACCGACAGCGTCTTGAGGCCGAGGAAATCGAACTTCACCAGCCCCGCCCCCTCGACATATTTCATGTCGAACTGCGTGACCGGCATGTCCGATCGCGGATCACGATACAGCGGCACCAGCGCATCGAGCCGCCGATCGCCGATCACCACGCCCGCCGCGTGGGTGGAGCTGTGGCGCGGCAACCCCTCCAGCTTCATCGCCAGATCGAGCAGGCGTGTGACCTGCTTGTCGTTCTTATACTCGCCGTGCAGCTCCGAAACGCCGTCGATCGCGCGTTTCAGCGTCCACGGGTCGGTCGGGTGGTTGGGCACCAGCTTGGCGAGGCGGTCGACCTGGCCGTAGCTCATCTGGAGCACGCGGCCGGTATCCTTCAGCACCGCGCGCGCCTTCAGCCGCCCGAAGGTGATGATCTGCGCCACCTGATCGCGACCGTATTTCTCCTGCACGTAGCGGATCACCTCGCCGCGCCGCGTTTCGCAAAAGTCGATGTCGAAATCCGGCATCGAGACGCGCTCGGGGTTGAGGAATCGCTCGAACAGCAGGCCCAGCTTCAGCGGATCGAGATCGGTGATCGTCAACGCCCACGCCACGACCGAGCCGGCGCCCGATCCACGCCCCGGCCCCACCGGAATGTCGTGATCCTTGGCCCATTTGATGAAGTCGGCGACGATCAGGAAATAGCCGGGGAAGCCCATGCCGACGATCACGTCGCACTCGAACTGCAGGCGCGCGAAATAGGCCTCCCGGTCCACCGACCCGGTCATCTTTGCCAGCCGCGCCTCCAGCCCGGCGGCGGCGTCGCGGCGCAGCGCCTCGGCCTCGGCTTCGCGATCGCCGGCGAGGCTCGGGAGGATCGGCTTGCGGCTGGGCGCATCCACCGCGCAGCGTTGCGCCACCACCAGCGTGTTGGCGATCGCCTCGGGCACGTCCTCGAACAGGCGCGCCATCTCGTTCGCCGGCTTCAGCCACGCCTCGGGCGAGGAGCAGGTGCGGCCTTCGGTTTCGAGATACGACGATGACGCGATGCATAGCATGATATCGTGCGCGGCATGGAAATCAGGCTCGGCGAAGCAGGCCGGGTTGGTCGCGACCAGCGGCAGGTCGCGCGCATAGGCGAGGTCGATCAGCGCGCCTTCCGCCCGTTCCTCCGCCTCGTTGCCGCGCCGCGCCAGCTCGATATACAACCGTTGCGGGAACAGCGCCTCCAGCCGCGCGAGATAGGCGGACGCCGCCTCCGCCTGCCCCGCCGCCAGCAGCCGGGTGACGGCGCCCTCGCCCGCCGCGGTCAGCGCGATCAGCCCGTCGGTGCGCCCTTCCAGCGCCTCAAGCGAGACATGCGCGTCCTCGTGCACCGGCCGGCCGAGGTGGGCCAGCGAAACGAGCGCGCACAGATTGTCGTAGCCCGTCGCATCCTGCGCGTAGAGCGCCAGCCAGTCGAGCGTGAGCGCCTTGGCGTCCCGATCCCCACCGCCGCGCTGCGGCCGCGCCACCCCCAGCAAGGCGGCGATGATCGGCTGCACGCCGTCCTTCTTGGCCGCCTCCGAAAAGGCCATCGCACCGTACAGCCCGTTGCGATCGGTGATCGCCGCCGCCGGAAAGCCCAGCTTGCGGGCATGCTTGGCCACCGCCTTCGGGTCGATCGCCCCTTCCAGCATGGTGTAGGCCGAGAAAATACGGAGCGGAACGAAGGGGGCGTGGGGCATCACCCGACTATGGGGTGCGACGAGGATTCGGCCAAGCCGTGATGTGCCCATCACACCCTCGCGCCCCCGGCCTCGTTCCGGGGTTGACCGGGATTCGGGCGGTCACAATCGAGGCGGCGCTCGCGGCGATGAGGCTCCCGGCACAGGGCCGGGGTGACCGACCTCCCGGTATTCACCCTACCGCAGCACGATCCATGTCGGCGCGTGGTCGCT
This sequence comes from Alterirhizorhabdus solaris, assembly GCF_007785815.1. GTDB lineage: Bacteria > Pseudomonadota > Alphaproteobacteria > Sphingomonadales > Sphingomonadaceae > Alterirhizorhabdus > Alterirhizorhabdus solaris. The sequence goes on from NZ_VNIM01000018.1 coordinate 8,192, forward strand.
CGCCTTCTCCTTGCCACGCGTGGCCTTGTCCACGCCGGCATCCACCAGCCGGTCCGCCGCCGCCGGGCTGAGCAGCAGGTGATCGATGCGGAAGCCGGCGTCGCGCGCCCATGCCCCCGCCTGATAATCCCAGAAAGTGTAGAAGCGCCCGGCGGGGTGGCGCGCGCGGATCGCGTCCGTCCAGCCCGCCGCCAGCAGCGTGCGGAACGCGGCGCGGCTTTCCGGCTGGGTCAGGGCATCGCCCGCCATCGCACGCACGGAGAAGGTGTCCTCGTCCTGCGGGATCACGTTATAGTCGCCGGCCAGCACCACCGGTCGCTCGCCCGCGTACAGGTCGGCGGCGTGGTGCCGCAGCCGCTCCATCCAGGCGATCTTGTAATCGAACTTGGGGCCCGGCTGGGGGTTGCCGATGGGCAGATAGATCGAGGCGATCGTCACCCCGTCCACCACCGCTTCGAGGTAGCGGCTGTGCGCGTCATCGGGATCGCCCGGCAGGCCGCGTGCCGTCTCCTCCGGATTGCAACCGCGCGCGAGGATGGCGACGCCGTTGAACCCCTTCTGCCCGTGCCACACCGCGCCATAGCCGGCGCCGGCGATCTCCCCCACGGGGAAGATGTCATCGGTGCATTTCAGTTCCTGCAGGCAGGCGACATCCGGTTTCGTCTCGTCCAGCCACTCGAGCAGGCGCGGCAGGCGCGATCGGATGCCGTTTACGTTGTAGGTCGCGATCTTCATGGGCGGGACGTTAGCGGGCCGGCACAGGGCCGGCCAGCCCGCGCGGGCGCCGTCAGGCCGGCTTTTTCGCCGCCGCCTTCTTTGCATAATGATGGTGCACCGCCACGCAGCCGGCGGCCGCGCCGGCCAGCGCATGCCCCTTGCCGACATAAGGGCCGCCCCCCCCGCCGGCGATCGCGCCACGGATACATCCCTTGGCATAGGCCGGGCCGGCCCCCGCCAGGACAAGGGCAGCGATCGGTAGCAGCATCACGGAACGCATCGGAACTCTCCATGCCAGACAGGACGACGTTCCGGCGACATGCGCTGCCCGCACGGTGCCGAAGGGATCAGATCGAGAAGCTCGATCCGCAGCCGCAGCCGGAGGCCGCGTTGGGGTTGGTCACGCGAAAGGCCGCGCCACCGAGCGACTCGACGAAATCGACGGCGGCCCCCTGAACGAGGTCGAGGCTCATCGGATCGACGACCAGCGTCACGCCGTCGCGCTCCGCCACCATGTCGTCCGCCTCCACGGTGTCGGCAAGGCCGAAGCGGTACTGGAAGCCGGCGCATCCGCCACCATCCACCGCCAGCCGCAGAATCGCGGGCTTGCCCTGTTTCTGTGCGATCGCGGCGACGCGCTTCGCGGCGGAGGGGGTCAGGTCGAGGGCTGGTTGGGACATGGACAGGAGATAGGCGTGCAAAAGGCCGCCGGCAATGCCGACGGCCTCTCTCCTCCCCCGTTTGCCGGGTATTCCTGGTCGATCAGCTTTCCGGGCCGCCCAGCGCCAGCGGCGCGGTGACGCGCGGGCCGCTGCGGTTCTGCATGGCGACGAGATAATCGGCCGACTGAAGGAACGGCACGGGGTTCACCGCGCGCCCGTCGAGGCGGACTTCATAATGGAGGTGACTGCCGGTTGAGCGGCCGGTGGAGCCCATCAGCGCGATCAGATCGCCGCGCTTCACCAGATCGCCGGGATGAACGATGATCTTCGACAGATGGCCGTAGCGGGTCGCGATGCCACGCCCATGATCGAGCTCGACGAGATTGCCGTAGCCGTTGGCCCATTCGGCGCGACCCACCACGCCATCGGCGGTGGCATAGATCGGCGTGCCGATCGGCCCGGCCAGATCGATGCCGGCGTGCATCGCGGCGCCGCCACGGAACGGATCGGATCGCACGCCGAAACCGCTGGTGAAGGCGACGCTGGTGCGGATCGGCTTGGCGGACGGCACGGAGATGGTGCCCTGCCGGATCACGCCCGGCTGAAAATCGTCCTGCTTCTTCCACGAGAGGAACAGCGAGCGGAACTGCGGATCGGCGTTGCCGATGGTGCTGGTCGGGGTCAGCGACTCATAAGGGCCGCCCTCGGCGACTACCTTGCGGGCGGTTCGTCCACCGGCCTCGGCGGGGGCGGCGGCGACCATGGGCACGGCGGCGAACAGCAGGGCGAGCAGAGCGGGGCGCGAGAGGCGGCGGAACTTTTCCGCCATTCCGGCTTTGAACTTCTGCGTCAACGTCATGCAATCCCCCAGTGACCTGGCATGGCCCGATGTCGTCCCTGTGAGGATCGCACCGAGCCAGAATATGTAGTCGACCGCGAGATTTGCCCTCCCCGCTACGTCGTGAATGCTCCGTGCGTGAAGCGTTCCACATCGACAAGCCCGTCGTAGAACGCACGGGTCAGACCGGCAGACGACCGCGACGAGTCGTTGAACGGTGGCTTAACGGCCCCGGCGAAGCCCTCCCCCACCAGCCGCCGCCATGTCGGCACGACCGCCGCGCCCCTGTCGCCGCACAGCGATTCGAACCAGCGTACCCCGGCCGCGACATGCCCTACCTCGTCGGCGAGAATGCGGCGCAGCACCCGGCCCGAGGCCTGATCGCCCGCCGCCTCGAACCGGGCGATCATCATCGGCGTCACGTCCAGCCCGCGCGCCTCCAGAACCATCGGCACGATCGCCAGCCGCGCGAGCGGATCGTGCGCCGTGGCCGCCGCCGCCGCCCACAGGCCGTCGTGCGCGGGCAGATCACCATAGGCCGCGCCCAGCGCACGCAGACGGCGCGCGACGATGGCGAAATGCATCGCCTCCTCCGCCCCCACCGTCATCCAGTCGTCGGTGAAGGCCCGCGGGAACAGCCCGCCGAACCGTGCGACCATGTCGAACGCCAGGTCGATCGCGACATATTCGATGTGCGCGACGGCGTGCAGCATCGCGATCCGCGTGCGCGGGCTGCCGGCGCGGCCGCGCTTGGGCATCCGCGAGGGCGGGAGCAGCTCTGGCCGGTCGCCGCGCGCCGGCCGGTCCGGCACGGCCACGTCGAACCGCCAGTCGAGCCGGCCCGCCCGCCACGCGCGCGCCGCCGCCCGCGCCGCCTTCACCTTGTCGCGCGGATCGGCCGCCAGCAGCACGCCGCACGCCGCCGCCGCGACGCTGGTGTCAGCCGGCATGAGGTTCGTGGTGCCCCTTCAACGCGCGTGCCGCCTCCAGCACCGCCTCGGCATGGCCCGGCACCTTCACCTTTCGCCAGACCCGCGCGATGCGGCCATCGGCGTCGATCAGGAAGGTGGCGCGGTCGATGCCCATGTATTTCTTGCCGTACAGCGTCTTCTCACCCCACGTGCCGAATGCCTCGCACGCGCTGCCATCCGCGTCTGTCGCCAGAGACACGGTGAGGCCGTGCTTGGCGATGAACTTCGATTTGCCGGCCGACGTACCCTTCGACACGCCGAGGATCGAGGCCCCCTCCATCTCGAACGCCGCCTTCAAGGCGGAGAAGTCGAGCGCCTCGGTGGTGCAGCCGCTCGTGTCGTCCTTGGGGTAGAAGAACAGAGCCAGCGGCCGCCCGCGCATCGCCGACAGCGAAAGCGCGCCGCCGTCCGGCGTTTCCAGCGTCACCTCCGGCGCAAGGTCGCCTTCGTTCAGGGTTGTCTCGTCCGCCATCATCGTCTCCATCAATCCGCCACGCGCGCCCATTCGGCCGCGATCGTCGCCCGCGCCTTGGCATAAGCGTCGAGCAGCGCCGGCCAGTCCGCCTGTCCGCACGCCTGCGCCACCAACGCCCGGGAGGCTTCGGGCGGTTCCCCCAGCCCCGGCGACACCAGCCGCAGCGTCACCAGCATCCGCACCAGCAGCGCATAGGCCTCGGGCAGCGCGGGCGTCACCAGCCCCGCCGCCACCAGCGCGGCCAGCGCCACGCGCATCCGCGGATCGACACCGATGCCGGTCGAGAGTTGCAGCACCTGCACGGTGAACTCGCAATCGACCAGCCCGCCGCCGATCAGCTTCACGTCCAGATCGCCCGCCGCCGGCTTGTGCCGCGCGATCTCGCCGCGCATCTTCACCGCGTCGGCGAGCAACGTGGCGCGGTCGCGCGGGCGGCGCAGCGTCGCCTCGATGATCCGCGCCACCTCGCCCCGTGCCGCCGCCGAGCCGAACACCGGCCGCGCACGGGTGAGCGCCATATGCTCCCACGTCCACGCGCTCGTCCGCTGATACAGCGCGAAGCTCTCGGTCGAGACGGCCAGCAACCCCTGCCCGCCCGAGGGCCGCAGCCGCGTATCCACCTCGTACAACGGGCCGGAGGCGGTCGCGACGCTCAGCGCCCCCGTCAGCCGCTGCCCCAGCCGGTTGAAATACTGCGTCGCGCCCAGCGGCTTGCGGCCATCGGACTCGGTCAGATGGTCACCGGTGAACAGATAGACGAGGTCGAGGTCGGAGGCATGGGTCAGCGCCGCGCCACCCAGCCGCCCCAGCGCCAGCACAACCAGTTCGCTTTTTGGCAGCTCGCCGCCCGGCACCCGCCCATGCGCCGCCTCGAACTCGGCGACGGTGGCGTCGCCCAGCGCCGCGATCGCCGCCTCGGCCACGCGGGCATAGCCCTGCGCCACCTCGATCGGGTCGCTCGCCTGTTCCACCAGCTGTACGCCCAGCGCGAACCGCCGCTCGCCGACGTGCTGGCGCGCGCGATCGAGCAGCGCCTGATAATCGTCCCCGGCCTCGCGGGCGGCGAACTCGGCCGCCAGCGTCTCGACCGATCCCGGCGGATCGAACGCGGTGGCGTCGATCAGCCCGTCCAGCAACGCCGGCCGCCGCGCCAGCGCCTCGGACAGGGCCGGCGCGTGGACCAGCACGTGCGTCAGCAGCCGCGCCAGCGCCGGGCGCGCCTCCAGCAGGCGGAACAGGTTGATCGCGCTCGGCAGGCGGGCGACGATATCGTCGAAGCGGTTCAGCGCCACATTGGGGTCGGGCGCCTTGCCCAGCGCCGCCACCAGCGCGGGCAGCACCGCCTCCAGCGCGGCCACCGCCGCCGGCGTCCGCAGCGCGCGCATCCGCCCGGCGCGCCAGCCCTCGATCCGGGCGCGCGCCGCTGCCGGATCGGGGAAGCCCGCCGCCGCCAGCGCCCCATCGAGCAGCGCGGCATCCTGCGACAAGCCTTCTGGCCGGTCGACGTCGAGCGAGTCGTAGGTGTCGCCGACCCGCTCGACATGCGGGCGCAGCAGATCGACGAGCGCGTCGCCGTCCGCCAACCCGTGCAGCGCCGCCACATTGTCCAGCGCCGCCGGATCGCGCGGCAGGCTGTGGGTCTGCTGGTCCGCCACCATCTGCAACCGGTGCTCGATCGTGCGGTAGAGCCGGTAGGCGTCCGCCAGCGCCGTCGCCTCGTCCGCGCCGATCCGCCCCGCCGCCGCCAGCGCCGCCAGCGCGTCGAGCGTGGCGGGCGCGCGCAGCGCCGGCTCGCGCCCGCCGTGGATCAACTGGTGGATCTGGGCGAAGAACTCCACCTCGCGGATGCCGCCGCGCCCCTTCTTCAGGTCGAAGCCGGGGCCGAGCCGCTGCCCCTGCGCGGCATGATCGCGGATCCGGCGCGAGATCGCCCGCACCTCGCGCACCGCACCGAAATCGACCGCGCGCCGCCATACGAACGGTCGCACCGCATCGAGGAACCGCCGGCCCAGCGCCACATCCCCCGCCGCCGCCCGCGCGCGGATGAACGCCGCCCGTTCCCACGGCAGCGCCGACGATTCGTAATAACTCAGCGCAGCATCCACCGGCAGCGCCAGCGGCGACGCCTCGGGCGAGGGGCGCAGCCGCAGATCCACGCGCAGCACATAGCCGTCGCCGTCGCGCGACTGGAGCAGTTCCACCACCCGCCGCGCGATCCGCACCGCCGCCTCCACCGGCTCCTCGCGCGCGCGGCGCGGCAGCGTCTCGGGGTCGAAGATCAGGATCGGGTCGATATCGGAGGAGTAATTCAGCTCGCGGCTGCCATGCTTGCCCAGCGCCAGCGCGGCGAAGCCCGTGGGGGCGGCATCAGGATAACGTTCGGCCAGCGCGGTACGGATCGCCAGATCGAGCGCGCGGTCGGCGAAGGCGGAGAGGGTCGCCACCACCGTCTCGAACGGCATGATCCCGGCAAGGTCGCCGATCGCCACGGTCAGCGCCAGCGCCTGCCGTTCGCGCCGCAGGGCGCGCGCCACCCGGTCCGGCGTTTCAGCCGTTTCCCGCCCGGCAGCCAGCGCGCCGGCAAAGTCCCCGGCTTCGATCAGCGCGACGACCTCGGGGCGCTGGGCGATGATCTGCCGCAGGAAAGGGGCGTGCGCCGTCGCACGGCCCAAGGCAGCGGCAATCGAGGGGTCGGGCAACTGAGTCACGCCTCGTAAATAGCCCCATGATGCCCCGGCACAAGCAAATGGAAACTTAGATCAACCTGAGCGTTCAACCGCCATGCAGCCACATCCCACCCCTCTTACGCCGGAAAGGACCGCCCGGATGAATCCCGAGACCGTGACCATTCCCCAGGAGCATGCAGGGGTCGGTGCAGCATTGCGCGCCGCCTTCCAGCAACGCGTCCCGACCCTGCCGAACGAACTCGCCGTACTGATCGACAAGCTCCGCTGATAGACGGGTCGTCGCTTCAGGCGACCCCACACCCAGACCACTGCGGTGTCGATCCACGCGAGTGATCGATCTCAGCGGGTTGCCAGTGCCGCCGCTTCCCGCGCCCGCGCCTCGATCGCCGCCACGTCTGGCGCGCCGGCGGGCACCAGCCAGCTTCCCCCCACGCACGTCACCGCCGGGATCGCCAGCCAGTCGGTCGCGCTTGCCTGCGTGATGCCGCCGGTCGGGCAGAAGCGCGCTTCGTGGAACGGTGCGGCCAGCGCCTTCAGCGCCTTGGTGCCGCCCGCCGCCTCCGCCGGGAAGAACTTGAAGCGGGTCAACCCCAGATCCAGCCCCAGCATGATGTCCGCCGCATTGGCAGTGCCCGGCAGGAACGGAATGCCGCGTTCGATGGCCGCGCGCCCCAGCCGTTCGGTCAGCCCGGGGCTGACGATGAAGCGTGCGCCCGCCGCGACGGCGGCATCAAGCTGCGCCTCGTTCAGTACCGTGCCCGCGCCCACCATTGCACCCGGCACCTTCGCCATCTCGGCGATCACCTCCAGCGCGGCCGGCGTGCGCAGCGTCACCTCCAGCGCGGGCACGCCGCCCGCCACCAGCGCCTCGGCGATCGGCCGGGCGTGGGCCGCATCCTCGATCACCAGCACCGGAATCACCGGCGCCAGCGTCATCACGGTTTCGATCGCGCTCATCGTTCATGCTCCTCGGCGAATGCGGCGGCGGCGCCCAGCAGGCCAGGCTGCGGATGGGTAATCAGCTTGACGGGGATCTGCGCCATCCGCCCCTCGAACCGCCCCTTGGCACGGAAACGCGCGGAAAAGCCCGATCGTGGCAGATGGTCGGCGATGCGCAGGCCAAGGCCGCCGGCGATCACGACGCCGGTGCCTCCCTGCGCCAGTGCCAGATCGCCCGCCACCGCGCCGAGGCTGAGGCAGAAGCGATCGAACGCGGCGGCGGCGAGGCTGTCGCTGCCTTCGAGCGCCGCCGTCCACAACGCCTTGTCGTCGAACGGGGCGATGCTACGCCCCTCGATCCCGGCAAGCGCCTCATAGATGTTGGCCAGGCCCGGCCCGGACACGATCCGCTCGATCGAGACGCGGCGATAGCGGCTCCGCAACCGGTCGAGGATCTGCTCCTCCAGCGTGTCGAGCGGGGCGAAGTCGATATGCCCGCCCTCCGTCTCGATCACATGCGCGCGCCCGCCGCGCCGCAACAGCGCCGCGACGCCCAGGCCCGTGCCGGGGCCGACGATGGTGACGACGCCCTCCTCGTCCAGCGGTCGCTCCGGCCCGCACAGGTGGCGCAGGTGGTCCGGCCCCACCTGTGCCACCGCGTGGCCCACCGCGCCGAAATCGTTGACCAGCGTGAAGGCGTCGACGCCCAGCTTCGCTGGAATCAGCGCGGGGCGAATGATCCACGGGTTGTTCGTCAGCTTCAGCACCTCGCCCTGCACCGGGCAGGCGATGGCGATCCCCGCCGCGCGCGGCAGCGGCCGGCCGATGCCGGTGGCGAACGCCTCCCACGCGGTCTGGAAGCTGGCGTATTCGGCTGCCTTCAACGTCGTCTCGCCGTCCAGCGACAGCACCCGCCTGCCCTCGACCGTGGCGATGGCGAAGCGGGCGTGGGTGCCGCCGATATCGACGGCGACGATCTCGGTCACGCCGATCTCTTTCACGCGACGCCCCCCGTCACGCGACGCCTTCCATCGCGGCCAGCATCGCCGAACCGCCGCGCTCGGCGGTGTCGGCGCCGTGGCGCATGAAGGCGAACAGCTCGCGCCCGGTGCCAAGCGGCGCGGGCGGCGTCGGCGCATCCTCGCGCGTGGCCCATTCCTCGGCCGGCACCAGCACGTCGAGCGATCCCGTTTCGCCGCACAACCGCACGATGTCGCCGTCACGCAGTTTCGCCAGCGGCCCGCCGCCCAGCGCCTCGGGGGAAACGTGGATCGCGGCGGGCACCTTGCCGCTCGCACCGGACATGCGCCCGTCCGTCACCAGCGCCACGCGATAGCCCTTGTCCTGCAACACGCCCAGGGGCGGGGTCAGCTTGTGTAGTTCCGGCATCCCGTTGGCGCGCGGCCCCTGGAAGCGCACCACCACCACCACGTCGCGCGCCAGCTCACCCGCCTTGAACGCGGCCAGCACCTCGTCCTGATCGGCGAACACGCGGGCGGGCGCCTCGATCGTCCAGCGCGACGGATCGACCGCGCTCGTCTTGAAGGTGCCACGCCCCAGATTGCCCTGCACCAGCCGCATACCGCCATCGGGCAGAAACGGGTTCGTCGCAGGGCGCAGCATCGTCTCGTCCAGCGGCGCGGGCGGGGCAGGATCATAGACCAACGCCTCCTCGTCCAGCCGAGGGTCGGCGGCGTGGTCGCGCAGGCAACTGCCGGCCACCGTCAGGATGTCGTCATGCAACAGCCCGGCATCCAGCAGCGTCGCCATCACGTAGCTCATCCCGCCGGCCGCCTGAAAATGGTTCACGTCGCCCGATCCGTTGGGGTACACCCGCGCGATCAGCGGCACCGCGCCCGACAACCGGTCCAGATCCTCCCAGTCGATCACGATCCCCGCCGCGCGCGCGATGGCCGGGATGTGGATCGCGTGGTTGGTCGATCCGCCCGTCGCCAGCAGGCCGACGCAGGCGTTGACGATCGCCTTCTCGTCCACGCACAGGCCCAGCGGCCGATAGTCGCCGCCGTCCCCGCCGATCGCGGCGAGGCGGTGGACGGCGGCGCGCGTCACTTCCTGCCGCAGCTTCGTGCCGGGGTTGAGGAAGGCGGCGCCCGGCATGTGCAGGCCCATCACCTCCATCATCATCTGGTTGGAGTTGGCCGTACCGTAGAAGGTGCAGGTGCCGGCGCCATGATAGGAGGCCGCCTCCGCCTCCAGCAGTTCGGCCCGCCCCACTTTCCCTTCCGCATACAGCTGGCGGACGCGCTGCTTTTCCTTGTTGGCGAGGCCGGAGGGCATCGGCCCGGCGGGGATCAGGATCGCCGGCAGATGGCCGAAGCGCAGGGCGCCGATCAGCAGGCCGGGCACGATCTTGTCGCAGATGCCGAGCAGCGCCATGCTCTCGAACATGCCGTGGCTCAGGCCGATGGCGGTGGACAACGCGATGGTGTCGCGGCTGAACAGGCTCAGTTCCATGCCGGGCTGCCCTTGCGTCACCCCGTCGCACATCGCCGGCACGCCGCCCGCGACCTGTGCGGTGGCCCCCACCTCGCGCGCCCACAGCTTCATCCGGTCCGGGTAGCCGGCATAGGGCTGATGCGCGGACAGCATGTCGTTGTAGGCGGTGACGATGCCGATGTTCATCGCGCCACCGCCCCGGATCGCCGGCTTGTCCTCGCCCGAGGCGGCAAATCCGTGGGCCAGGTTGCCGCACGACAGCCGGTTGCGCTCGCCCCCGCCGGCCCGCGCGCGCTCGATCAGGTCGAGGTAGCGCGTGCGCGTCGGCCGGGATCGTTCGACGATACGCGCGGTGACCTCGGCGATACGGGGGTCAGTCATGCCCGGTCTCCGTCATGCGCGGTCCCGTCATGCCCAAGCTCAGTCATGCCACGTCACTCCGTCGCGCTCGGTCAGGCCGATCGCCGCCGATGGCCCCCATGTACCCGCCGCATAGGGGCGCGGTTCCATGCCGTTGGCTTCCCAGCCGGCGCGGATGCCGTCGATCCACTCCCACTGCGCCTCCACCTCGTCACGGCGCACGAACAGCGTCGGGTCGCCCTCGATCAGGTCGAGCAGCAGCCGCTCGTAGGCGATCCGTCGCCGCGTATCGGCAAAGGCGTCGGCCATGCCAAGGTCGAGCGGCACCTCGCGCAGGCGGATGCCGTCGCGGTCCAGCCCCGGCTTCTTGGCCATCACCAGCAGGCGGATCGTCTCCTCCGGCTGCAGGCGGATCACCAGCTTGTTCGGCTGCACCACCGCGCCCTTCGAGGCGAAGATCGAGTGCGGCACGCCCTTGAACTGGATGAAGATCTCCGAGTGACGCGCCGGCAGCCGCTTGCCGGTCCGCAGGTAGAAGGGCACGCCCTTCCACCGCCAGTTGTCAACATGCGCCTTGATCGCCACGAACGTCTCGGTGCCGGAAGGCCTGCCCAGTTCCTCGGCATAGCCCGGCACCACCGCGCCGGAAACGGCGCCCGCGCCATATTGCCCGGTCACGGTATGCGTCGCCGCCTCGTTCGGCCCGATCCGGCGCAGCGAGCGGAAGATCTTCACCTTCTCGTCGCGCACCGCCGTCGCGTCGAACTGCGCGGGCGGCTCCATCGCCACCAGCGCCAGCAGTTGCAGCATGTGGTTCTGCACCATGTCGCGCAGCGCGCCGGCGCCGTCGTAGAAGCCGACGCGCCCTTCCAGCCCCACCGTCTCGGCGACGGTGATCTGGACGTGATCGATCCCCATCGCGTTCCACTGCGGCTCGAACAGGCCGTTGCCGAAGCGGAGCGCGAGCAGGTTCTGCACCGTCTCCTTGCCGAGATAATGGTCGATCCGGTACGTCCGCCCCTCGGGGAAGACGGCGGCCACCGCGTCGTTGATGACGCGCGACGAGGCCAGGTCGGTGCCGAGCGGTTTCTCCAGCCCGATCCGCACGCCCTCCCCCGCCAGCCCGGCGGCCGAAAGCCCGGCGATGGTCGGCTCGAACAGTTGCGGCGCGGTGGAGAGGAAGATCGCCATGTCGCCGGTGCGCGGCCCCACCGCCTCGGCGAGGGTGGCGAACTGCGACGGATCGGACGCATCGACCGCCACGTAGCGAAGCCGGCCGATGAACCGCTCGACCGCCGCCGGCTCCAGCTGGGCAGCATCGACGAACTGGTGCAGCGCCGTGTCCGCCGTCTCGCGGAAGGCGGCCTCGTCCATCTCGCTGCGCGCGGTCGCCACGATCACCAGATCGGCCGGCAGCAACCCGTCGGCGTCGAGCCGATAGAGCGACGGCAGCAGCATCCGCCGCGAGAGATCGCCGGTCGCCCCGAACAGGAGCAGTGCGTTTGCCGCGCGGGCCATCCATGTCCTCCACTTGCCGGCGACGATGCGCCGCGTCGCCAAGCTATGGGGAGCCACGCCGGCTGGCAACGGTGCAAGACGAACGGCGCGACGGCGATCGCCGTCGTCGACGTCGAAGGCGTACCGCGATCAGCGACGATCCCGCAGCAGCATGTCCGCGCCCTTTTCCGCGATCATCACGGTCGGCGCGTTGGTATTGCCGGAGGTGATCGACGGCATCACCGAGGCATCGATCACGCGCAGCCGCTCCACGCCATGCACCCGCAGGCGCGGATCGACGACGGCATCCGCCCCCCGCCCCATCCGCGCGGTGCCGACCGGGTGGAAGATGGTCGTGGCGATATCCCCCGCCGCCCGCGCCAGCGCGTCTGCCCCCTGATGCTCGGGGCCGGGGCGGAACTCCTCCGGGCGATATCGCGCGAGCGGCGCCTGCGCCACGATCCGCCGGGTCAGCTCGATCGATTCCGCCGCCACCATCCGGTCGCCGGGGGTGGCAAGATAATTGGGCCGGATCGACGGGGCCGCGCCCGGCTCGGGCGAGGCGATATGCACCGATCCCCGGCTTTCCGGCCGCAGGTTGCACACGCTGGCGGTGAAGGCGGGGAACGGATGCAGCGCCCCGCCGAACGCATCGAGGCTGAGTGGCTGGACGTGATATTGCAGATTCGCCGTCTCCACCCTGTCGTTCGACCGCGCGAACAGGCCGAGCTGACTCGGCGCCATCGACATCGGCCCGCGCCGGAACAAGGCATATTCCGCGCCGATCAGCGCCTTGCCCAGCAAGGTCGCCGACCGCATGTTGAGCGTGGCGACGCCGGCGACGCGATAGGCGCAACGGATCTGGAGATGATCCTGCAAATTCTCGCCCACGCCCGGCAGATGCGCCCGCGTCTCGATGCCCAGCGCCGCCAGCCGCGCGCCGTCGCCGACGCCGGACTGTTCGAGCAGCGCGGGCGAGCCGACCGCGCCCGCCGCCAGCACCACCTCCCCCGCCGTCGCCAGCATGGCCACGCCGTCGCCGGTGGCGAACACCACGCCGGTCGCCCGCCCCTGATCGGTGGCGACGCGATGCACCGTGGCACCCGTCACAACCTGAAGGTTTGCTCGTTTCAGCGCAGGGCGCAAAAAGGCGCGCGCACTGCTCCACCGCCAGCCGCGCCTCTGGTTGACGCGGAAATAACCCGACCCCTCATTGTCGCCGCGATTGAAGTCGTCGATCGGGGGGATGCCCGCCGCCTCGGCCGCGTCGCGGAAGGCATCGAGGATGTCCCACCGCAGCCGCTGCGGCTGGACGTGCCATTCGCCGTCCGTGCCGTGATGCTCGTCCGCCCCGCCGAAATGGTTTTCGGATTTCAGGAACCACGGCAGCACGTCGTCCCAGCCCCAGCCCTCGTTCCCCGCCTGTCGCCAGCCGTCGTAGTCCCGCGCCTGCCCGCGCATGTAGATCATGCCGTTGATCGAGGAGCTGCCGCCGAGCACGCGGCCCCGGGGATAGTTCAGCGCGCGGCCGTTCAGCCCCGCCTCCGCCTCGGTGCGGAAACCCCAGTCGGCGCGGGGGTGGCCCATGCAGTAGAGGTAGCCGACCGGCACGTGGAACCACAGCCAGTCGTCCTTGCCGCCCGCCTCCAGCAGCAGCACGCGATTGCGCGGGTCGGCGCTCAGCCGGTTGGCCAGCACGCAGCCGGCGCTGCCCGCGCCCACGACGATATAGTCGAACTCGCCGAACACCCGCATCGCGCCTCGCCCCGGCCGGCATGGCCCGCAGCGCAGGAATAGCCCCGGCACCCGCCGAGGCAAGGCCGATCGCCGCTACCGGCGCGACTCGGCGCGGGCCAGTCCGATAGTTGCACTGCCGAAAAGACCTGGAAAATCGGCTTTGAGGCTCGCTTCATCCCGTTTGTGCGACGCAACACGCCGCAACCGATTGCGAACCGCTGGCAACAATTGACACAGAGCCGATGGCCCCATAGCCCAGCCGACGATGCCGCCCGTTCCCCCCGACGGCCGGCCCGATGGAATCCGCCGTTGAAGCGCCTGCTGCTGCCGACATTGCCGCTCCTTGCCCTGCTCGCCGCCTGTGGCGCCGAGAAGGAGGAGCGCGCCAAGCCGATCCCCGAAGCCGGCTTCATCGTGGTGAAGACCGAGCGCGTGCCGCTGGCGATCGAACTGGCCGGACGCACCTCCGCCTACGAGACGTCGGAGGTCCGGCCACAGGTTTCCGGCCTCATCAAGCAGCGGCTGTTTACCGAGGGTACGCTCGTGCGCGCCGGGCAGACGCTCTACACGATCGACCCGAGCCTCTATCGCGCCGCCGCCGCCGAGGCACGCGCCAACCTGGCCAGCGCGCAGGCCGCGCGCGTGGCGGCGGCGGCGCGGGCCGAGCGCTATCGCCCGCTCGCCAATATCGAGGCCGTGAGCAAGCAGGATCTGTCCGATGCGCAGGCCACCGCCGGGCAGGCGGCGGCACAGGTGGCGCAGACCCGCGCCGCGCTGGAAACCGCCAACGTCAACCTGCGCTTCACCCGCGTGCCCGCGCCGATCAGCGGCCGCATCGGCCGCTCGCTCGCCACGGTCGGCGCGCTCGTCACCTCCGGGCAGACCGATCCGCTGACGACGATCCAGCGGCTCGACCCGATGTTCGTCGATATCCAGCAGTCGAGCGCGGACCTGCTGGCGTTGCGACGGTCTCTCGCGGCGGGCGGCGTCGTGCCGTCCTCAGCCACGGTGCGGCTGAAGCTGGAAGACGGCAGCGACTATGCCCTGCCCGGCCGCGTCGAGTTCGCCGAGCCGGTGGTGGATACCACGACCGGCTCGGTCACGCTGCGCGCCACCTTCCCCAATCCCAACGGCCTGCTGCTGCCGGGCATGTACGTGCGCGCGCAGCTCTCGCAGGCCACCGCCACCGATGCCATCCTCGTGCCGCAGGCCGGCGTGTCGCGCGATCCGCAGGGCCATGCCACGCTGCTGCTCGTCGGCCCGGGCAACAAGGCGGTCTCGCGCGCGGTGCGGACGGAACGCACGGTCGGCGACAAGTGGCTGGTGACCGGCGGGCTGAAACCCGGCGAGCGCGTAATCGTGGAGGGGCTGGGGCGGATCAAGGCCGGGCAGGTCATCCGCCCGGTCCCCGCCGGCTCGCCCCCGCGCCCGGCGCCCGCCAAGGCGACCGACGCCAAGCCGCAGGGCCGCTAGCGCCCCATGATCTCGCGCATCTTCATCGATCGGCCGATCTTCGCGTGGGTCATCGCGATCATCATCATGCTCGGCGGCATCGGCGGCATCCTGTCGATGCCGGTGGGGCAGTATCCCGATATCGCCCCGCCCTCGATCAACATTCGCGCCAACTATCCCGGTGCCTCGGCCGAAATCCTCGAATCCAGCGTCACGCAGGTGATCGAGCAGCAGCTGACCGGGCTGGACGGGCTGATCTACTTCTCCGCCACCTCCAGCTCCGCCGGCAGCGTCACCATCACCGTCACCTTCGAGAAGGGCGTCGATCCCGACATCGCGCAGGTGCAGGTGCAGAACAAGGTGCAGCAGGCGCTGCCCCGGCTGCCCACGCAGGTGCAGCAGCAGGGGCTGGTCGTCACCAAGTCCAATCCCGACCTGCTGATGATCATCTCGCTCTACGACGAAACCGATCGCAGCACCGTGTTCGACGTGTCGGACTACATGGTGTCGACGCTGCAGGATCCGATCGGCCGGATCGAGGGCGTGGGCGACGTCAACGTGTTCGGCGCGCAATATGCGATGCGGATCTGGCTCGATCCGTTCCGCCTCTCCGGCTACGGGCTGATCCCGGCGGACGTGACCGCCGCGATCCAGGCGCAGAACACCCAGGTGGCCGCCGGTCAGATAGGCGCCCAGCCCTCGCCTCCCGGGCAGATGCTCAACGCGATCGTCACCGCCCGCTCGCGGCTGACCACGGTGGACCAGTTCCGCAAGATCATCGTCAAGACGCAGAGCAGCGGCGCCAAGGTGCTGTTGCAGGATGTCGCGCGGGTGGAGCTCGGCTCCGAAAGCTATGTCTCGCTCAGCCGGCTGAACGGCCACCCCGGCGCCGGCATCGGCATCCAGCTCGCTCCCGGCGCCGACGCGCTGAAGACGGCGGAGCTGGTGAAGGCCGACGTGGAGGCGCGCAGCAAAAGCTTCCCGGCCGGCTACCGCTACGCCATCCCCAACGACAGCACCGCCTTCATCAAGCTGTCGGTCGAGGAGGTGGTGAAGACGCTGCTGGAAGCGATCGTCCTCGTCGTAATCGTGATGTTCGTGTTCCTGCAAAGCTGGCGCGCCACGCTGATCCCGGCGATCGCGGTGCCGGTGGTGCTGCTCGGCACGTTCGGCATCCTCGCCATCTTCGGCTTCAGCATCAACACGCTCACCCTGTTCGGGCTGGTGCTGTCGATCGGTCTGCTCGTCGACGACGCCATCGTCGTGGTCGAGAATGTCGAGCGCGTGATGCACGAGGAGCCGGACATCAGCGCCCGCGACGCCACGATCAAGTCGATGGGCGAGATCCAGACGGCGCTGATCGCCATCGCGCTGGTGCTGTCGGCGGTGTTCATGCCGATGGCCTTCTTCGGCGGATCGATCGGCGTGATCTACCGCCAGTTCTCGATCACGATCGTTTCCTCGATGATCCTGTCGGTGCTGGTCGCGCTGGTGCTGTCGCCGGCGCTGGCTGCCACGCTGCTGAAACGGCGTGATCCGGCGGCGGCCGACGGCAACCGTTTCGCCCGCATCGCCCACCGTTTCGGCGACCGTTTCAACAACTGGTTCGATCGCACCGCCGACCGCTACCGCACCGGGGTGGAGCGCGTGCTGCGCCACGGCTGGCTATGGATGCTGGGCTATGCAGCGATCGCCGCCGCGTTCGTCGCGGTGTTCCTGATGCTGCCCACCAGCTTCCTGCCGAACGAGGATCAAGGGCGCGCGCAGCTCCAGTTCACTCTGCCGCCGGGCGCGACGCAGGAACGGACGTTGAACGCCGCCAAGCAGGTGGAGGCCTATTTCCGCAAGTTCGAGGCCGCCAATGCCTCGGTGATCTTCACGATCATCGGCGGCGGGCCGGGCGGATCGGGGCAGAACGCCGGCCGGGGCTACATCTCCTTCGCGCCGTGGGACGATCGCCACGGGGCGGAGAACGCCGTCGAGGCGGTCAACGAGCGTGCCAACAAGGCGCTGGCCAGTCTGCGCGACGTGGAATTCTTCGCCACCAGCCCGCCCGCCGTGCGCGGCCTCGGCCAGTCGAACGGCTTCACGATGGAGCTGCTCGATACCGGCGGGCTTGACCGGCTGACGTTCAACGCCCGGCGCGACCAGCTGCTTGCCGCCGCCCGCGCCGATCCCGCCCTGTCCGCCGTCCGCCTCAACGGGCTTGAGGACGTACCGACGTTGCAGGTGGATATCGATCAGGAAAAGGTCGGCGCGCTCGGCATTTCGCAGGCGCAGGTCGATTCCACGCTGTCGGCGGCGTGGGGCGGCAGCTACGTCAACGACTTCGTCGATCGCGGTCGGGTGAAGCGGGTGTATGTGCAGGGCGACGCGCCCTATCGCAGCCGGCCGGAGGATCTGGCCAACTGGTTCGTCCGCACCGAAACCGGCACGATGGCGCCCTTCTCGGCCTTCTCCAAGGTGAGCTGGGGGCAGGCGCCGACCACGCTCAACCGCTTCAACGGCCAGTCCGCCTTCGAAATCCAGGGCCAGCCCGCCCCCGGCCACAGTTCCGGCGAGGCGATGGACCGGATGACCGAGCTGGCCGGCCAGTTGCCCGGCACCAGCGTGGCGTGGAGCGGCCTATCCTATCAGGAACGGCTGTCGGGCGGGCAGACGCCGATCCTCTACGGCCTGTCGCTGCTGGTCGTGTTCCTGTGCCTTGCCGCGCTGTACGAAAGCTGGTCGATCCCGTTCTCGGTGATGCTGGTGATCCCGCTCGGGCTGGTCGGCGCGGCGGTGGCGGTGGCGCTGCGCGGGCTGGAGAACGACGTCTATTTCCAGGTCGGCCTGCTCACCACGATGGGGCTTTCAGCGAAGAACGCGATCCTGATCGTGGAGTTCGCAGAACAGGCGGAGAAACGCGGCGCCACGCCGGCGGCGGCGGCGCTGGAGGCGGCGCGGCTGCGGTTGCGGCCGATCCTGATGACCAGCCTCGCCTTCATCTTCGGCGTGCTGCCGCTCGCCATCTCCACCGGCGCCGGTGCCGCCAGCCGCGTGGCGATCGGCACGGCGGTGATCGGCGGGATGCTGACGGCGACCGTGCTGGCGATCTTCTTCGTGCCGCTGTTCTTCGTCCTCGTCCGCCGCTGGTTCGGCCCCCGCGTCAAGGATGGCGATGCGAAGATTGACGATTCGCCAGCGCCCGCCCCCACAGACCGCCCTGCGGCGGAGCCGGCGTGATCCGCCGCCTCGCCACGCTTGCCGCGTTCGGCGCGCTGGCCGCGTGCAGCCTGGAACCGACATACGTCCGCCCCGCGCCGCCGGTGCCCGCCGGCTGGCCGGTCGGCGACGCCTACCTTCGCCAGAGCGAGGCGGCGCTGCCGACCGTCACCTACCGCGACATCTTCCGCGATCCGCGCCTGCAGCGCGTGATCGAGCGCGCGCTGGCGAACAACCAGGATATCGCCGTCGCGCTCGCCAACGTCGCCTCGGCGCGCGCGTTGTACCGGGTCGAGCGGTCGGCGCTGCTGCCGGCGGTCGATGCGGCCGGGCGCGTGTCGATCAGCGACAGCGGCACCGGCTCGACCACCACCGGAACCACCGGCACCGGCACCGGCACCATCGTGTCGAGCGGCGGCGGCACCCGCACCGTCTATACCGCCAACGTCGGCGTCACGGCGTTCGAGCTGGATCTGTTCGGCCGCATCCGCAATCTCAACAAAGCGGCGTTGCAGGAATATCTTGCCACCGAGGCCGCCGTCCGCGCCGCCCGCCTCACCATCGTCGGCGACGTGGCGAGCGCATGGCTGACGCTGGCGACCGACCGCAGCCTGCTCGCCATCGCCATCGATACCGAGGCGAGCGCGAAACGCAGCGTCGACCTGACCGACGCGCGGCGCGCGGGCGGCATCGCCCCGCGATCGGACGTGCGGCAGGCGCAGACGGTACTGGAACAGGCGCGGTCCGATCGCGCCAACCTCGTCACGCTCGTCGCGCAGGATCGCAACGCGCTTGAACTGCTCGTCGGCACGCCGGTAGCGGATGCCGATCTGCCCGCCTCGATCGAAAGCGTCGACGGCACGCTGGCCACCCTGCCCGCCGGCCTCGACTCGCGCATCCTGCTGCGCCGGCCGGACGTGGTGCAGGCCGAATATGTGCTGCGTGCCGCCAACGCGCGGATCGGCGCGGCGCGGGCGGCCTTCTTCCCCACGATCAGCCTCACCGCCGCGGTCGGCTTCGCCAGCACCGCGCTGTCGTCGCTGTTCACCGGCGGCGCGTTCACCTGGTCCGCCGCGCCGGCGGTGGGGCTGCCGATCTTCGACGGCGGCGCCAATCGCGGCAATCTGGCCTATGCCGAGGCCCAGGCGGACCGCGCGGTGGCGCTCTACCGCCAGACCATCCAGATCGCCTTCCGCGAGGTCGCCGATGCACTGGCGCGTCAGGGCACGGTGGCGACGCAGGCCGCCGCCAACATCGCGCTGGAGGAGGCCGCGCGGGATAATTACGTGCTGGCCGATGCTCGCTACCGCGAGGGGATCGACACCTTCCTGACCAGCCTCGACGCGCAACGCACGCTCTACAACGCCCGCCGCTCGCTCGCCTCCACCCGGCTCGTGCGGGCGACCAACCTCGTCGAACTCTACCGCACGCTGGGCGGCGACGAGTTGATCGATCCGGCGGTGACGGCGGCGCCCGCGCCGACGCGGTGATGATGCTGCGCCTGTGTCGGGCGCGCACGTCCTTCGAAACGGGTTCTCGCCAGGCTTCAGCCCCTCCGCAGGATGAGCGGGTCGGCTTCCAAGTCGTCCGACGTCAAGAAGCGACCGGGCAAGGAGCGTAACGGGCGCATTTTCTCGTTAACGGTCGCTCACCAGCGCCACCGCCTTCGCCAGCGCCGGGTCCGCCCCCGCGCGCAACTGGGCCAGCGTCGGCGTCACCGGATAGCGCGGGGCGAGGCCCACCGCCTCCAGCCGCGCGCCGCCGGGGGTGCGGACGTCATGTTCCGCCACGGTCAGCCGGCCGCCGTCCGGCAGGCGATGCTCGGCCCCGGCGGTCAGCGCGCCGGCGGTCCGTTCGCCGACTGTCTGCGCACGCTCGCTCTCGTCGAGGAACGCCGCCAGCGCCTCGGCCGCGCTTGCCGACCGCGGGCCGATCAGCACCGCCAGCGGCCCGAGCCATACGGCCCGCCCGCTCGTCTTCTCGGCCCGCTCGGATCGCGCGTTCAGCCGCAGCACCACCTGCCGCCCGTTTGCGAACAGGCCGGCGACGCGATCGAGCACCTCCGCCTCGCCGCCCTCATTCTCGCGCAGGTCGAGGATCACGCCGCGCAGGTCGGGAATGTCCTCGATCTCGCGCCGCAGCCAGCGGTCGTCGCCGGGGGCGAACTGATCGAACGCCAGCAGCAGCACGCCACCGCCCAGCCGCAGCGCACGCCGGCTGGGCACGGGCGGCAGCGGCTCGCCTTCCAGCATCAGCGTGTGGCGGCGGCCGAACTCGTCCTCCAGCACCAGCGTCGCCGTGTCGGCCGTGCCGAAATGCGCGTCCACATCCACCGGCCGGCCATCGACCGACACCAGCACCCAGCCGATCCGCATCCCCGCCCGCGCCGCCGGCCCCTCCGGCCGCACCGCTCGCACCCGCCATCGGCCGCCGCTCTCATAGGCATCGAAACCGAAGCCGCTTTCCGCCTCCCCCTTGCCGACCGCGCGCGCGAAGTCGCGCCGTTCGGGGCTGACGGCATAGACATGGCTGTCGCCCAGCCGGGCGAGCAGCGCATTGATCGCGGCATAGAGCGCGCGGGTATCCGTCGCATCGCGTGCGGCGGGCAGGAAGCGGTCACGCTCGGCCGCCCAGTCCAGCCCGTGCAGGTCACGATCCCAGTAACGACGCGCCACCAGCGACCACGCCTTGTCGAACACCCGCACGTTGGCCGCCTGCACCGCGGACGGCGGCGCGGCGAATGCCGGGGTGGCGAACGCCAGCAAGGCGGCGGCGATCGCACCTGTCCAGCCAGGCCACCGCATAGGGCAAACCACACCGAGTCGCGACCGACCGGGGGCACGCGGCCCGGCGACCACCTGCGTGGCACGCGCGGACAGGGCGGCGCGGATTCCGCTCATCCAGCGACGTCGCGACGCTGCGTAAACGGCATCCCATCGCGACGACCTGAAAGCCGTGACGCGACCACCGCCCGCACTGCGCATACCGGCCGGGGGGCATGGATCGTCATTCTCCGAGAAAGCCATGACGCCCGGAATATCATAAGATCCGAGCCAAAGGTGACGGTGCGGCCATCATCTGCGTGGCGGAAGCCATCGGCGCGGCACCGTTCCATCCTGTCTCGCAAAGTCGCCCTGCCGGGCGAATGACGCCCGGGCGCGACGATCCCCGATCGACGATGCCGCTGATGCCAGCGCCGCGACCATCGGCAGGTGGCACAGCAGGGTCGCGGCGCCGGATGAACGCCATCGATTGTGACGAGCCTGAGCAGCGGCAGCGCCAGTCACTGCGGCGCGAGCGCCGGCACCGCGGCGGGGATCGCCCCCTCATCCGCCCGCATCGCAATGCAGGGTGAGCAGCAGCGTGGCGGGGTGGAACAGCAGGCCGTCGCAGCGGTCCAGCCGGTCGCGGCCGATCGATACCGCCGCCCAGCCGTGCTGCGGTGGGTGGCGGCGGCGGACGACGATCTCGTCGGGCTGACGCGGGTCGCTCGGCAGCTGGTCGCGGCCGGCGAAATCGCCGGTGCGGGTGCGGAGACGGTCGAAACGGAAGCCGGCGAGGTGGGCCGGCCGGGCAAAGGCGATCACCCGCGACGGCCGGCTGACGCCCCACGCCACGAGGACCGGCGCATAATCCCCCTCGAACCGGCCACCGTGCGCCGCCGCCACGATGGCACCGGCAGCGGCGGTCGCCAGCGTCTCAGGGCGATCCAGCGCGAACTGGACGAGGACCGCACGACCCGTCACCGTTTCGCGCACCCCCATGCCATGATCCTCGTCGCGCAGAAGGGCATAGCTGCGCGAATCGCCTGTCCCACCGCCACGTCCGGCGCGTTCAAAGCGGATTTCCGCGAACGGCAGCAGCGCCGCGTCTATCGATCCGTCCACCCCGGCGCAGCAATCGCCATAGGACCACAGCGCCACCGGCACGGCCTTG
Source organism: Alterirhizorhabdus solaris (assembly GCF_007785815.1). GTDB lineage: Bacteria > Pseudomonadota > Alphaproteobacteria > Sphingomonadales > Sphingomonadaceae > Alterirhizorhabdus > Alterirhizorhabdus solaris. The sequence continues at coordinate 30,124 of NZ_VNIM01000018.1, forward strand.
CCCGCCAGCATCATCGTGGCAGGCACGGCGATGCCGGGAAGCTCGACGCGGCCGACCTCGGCCGATGCCGCCTTCCCGAACGAGATCGGCAGACGTGCCACCGCCGCGCGGTTCAGTTCGATCGTGCCATGCCCGTCGAGCGCGACGCGCAACCGCAGCGCCACCCCTTCGACCGTGACCGTCACCTGCGGATCGGACAGATCGAGCGTGATGGTGCCGACCGGGACCGGCGGCTTGCGCGCGACGGCGGGCGGCGCGGCGAGCAGCAGGGCCGCCACCAGCGCCGCCCGCCACCGCATCAGGGCTTCGGCACGATCCGCGCGCGCTGGTCCTCGAGGATCGAGGCGAGCGTTTCCTCGATCGTGTGGCGCGGCGCCCAGCCGGCGGCGGCGCGGAAGGCGCTGGCGTCGATCGCGGCGAGCGGCACCTCGCTGGGCCGCACGCGTGCCGGGTCCGTCGTCACCGTCGTTTCCACCGTGCTCATGCCACGCAGCAGTTCGAGGATGCGGGCGATCTTCACCGTCCGCCCCGAGGCGACGTTGAGGATATTGCGCGCCGGCAGGCTTTCCGCGCGCGACAGCAGCGAAACATAGCCGGCGATCACGTCGCGCACGTCCATGAAGTCGCGCTCGGCATCGAGATTGCCGACCGCGATCTGCGGCGTCGCCCCCGCCTCGATCCGGGCGATCTGCGCGGCGAAGGCCGGGATCACGAACCGTTCGTCCTGCCCCGGCCCGCTGTGATTGGACGGGCGCACCGCGATCAGCCGGGCGCTTGCCGGCAGCACGTCGCCCAGCATCGCCTCGGCCGCCGCCTTGGATCGCGAATAGGAGGATTGCGGCCACATCGCCGTCGCCTCCGTCGCGATACCCTCGTTGAAGCTGAGGCCATAGACCTCCACGCTGCTGACGAAGAACAACGTCGCCCCGGGCACATGTGCCGCCACCGCCTCGGCCAGCGTCAGGCTGCCGCACACGTTGATCGCCCACGTGCCGGCCGCCGCGTTCAGCGACTGGCCGACCGAGGCCTGCGCCGCGAGGTGGACGATCAGATCCGGCCGCACCGCCTTCACCGCCGCATCTACGCTGGCGCGGTCGGTCAGGTCGAACGCGACCTCCTCCCGTTCGCCCCGGCGACCGGGCGTGCGCGTGGCAAGCACCAGCCGCGCACCGGGCCGCAGCCGGGCTGCGAGCGCGGGGACGAGGTGTCCGCCGACGAAGCCGTCCGCCCCCGTCACCAGGATACGGTCGAACGGCAGCGGCGTGCCGGCGTCCTGCGTCACGGGCATCTCCCCGGCCATCTTCAGGGCAGGATCTCTGGCAGCGGCTGCTCGGTGGGGGCAGCCGGGCTGGAGAGGCGTTTGAGATCGGCCTCGACCATCTCGACGATCATGTCGCGCAGGCTCGTCTCGGCGGTCCAGCCGAGCGCCTTGTTCGCCTTGGCCGGCTCGCCCAGCAGCACGTCCACCTCGGAGGGGCGGAACAGGTCGGGGTCGATCACCAGATGGCTGTCCATCTCCAGCCCGACATGGTCGAACGCGATGCGGCACATGTCACGCACGGTGGTGGTGATGCCGGTGGCGACGACGTAATCGTCGGCCGCCTCCTGCTGCAGCATCAGCCACATCGCCTTCACGTAATCGCGGGCATGGCCCCAGTCGCGCTTGGCGTCGATGTTGCCCAGCCGCAGCTCGGTGGCGAGGCCCAGCTTGATCCGCGCCACCCCGTCCGTCACCTTGCGGGTCACGAACTCGACGCCGCGCAGCGGGCTCTCGTGGTTGAACAGGATGCCCGAGGAGGCGTGCATGCCGAAGCTCTCGCGGTAGTTCACCGTGATCCAGTGGCCATACAGCTTGGCCACCGCATACGGCGAGCGCGGATAGAAGGGGGTCGTCTCGGACTGCCGCTCCTGCTGGATCAGGCCGTACATCTCGGACGAGGACGCCTGATAGAAGCGCGTATCGGGCTTGATGAGGCGCAGCGCCTCCAGCACGTTGGTGACGCCCACCGCGGTGATGTTGGCGGTGAGGATGGGCTGGCGCCACGACGTCGCGACGAACGACTGCGCGGCCAGATTGTAGAACTCATCGGGCTGCACCTCGGAGACGATGCGGATCAGCGACGACAGGTCGGACAGGTTGGCGTCGTGCAGGGTCAGCTTGTCGGCGATGCCGAGCCAGCGCAGACGGTGATCGGCCACGCCGAGATGAGACGAACGGCGGATGATGCCGTGAACCTCATAGCCCTTGCGGATCAGGAATTGCGCCAGATAGGCCCCGTCCTGCCCGGTGATCCCGGTGATGAGCGCGCGCTTCGTCATTCTTCTTCCCGCAACTGCCAAAAATCGACGTGTCGTGGCGACACGCCGGATGCGCTAGCCGAAACCGGGCCGGCGCGACACCCCGCGTCGCCGCCTTTTGCACCATGATGGCGCGGGCGCGCGATGTGGCACCCGGCACGACCGGCCGCATTCAGGCGATCATCCGCCGCAGCGTGTCGATATGGTCCGCCTCGGCGGCCGGCTTGTCCCGCCGGATGCGGGAGATGCGCGGGAAGCGCATGGCGAGGCCGGACTTATGGCGTTTCGATTCGTGGATCGAATCGAACGCCACCTCCAGCACGAGGCTCTTCTCCACCTCGCGCACCGGGCCGAAGCGGGAGAGCGTGTGGTTCCGGACGAAGCGGTCCAGCCCCTTCAGCTCCTCGTCGGTGAAGCCGGAATAGGCCTTGCCCACCGGCAGCAACTCGCCACCGGCCGCAGGGTCGCCGGTCCAGCAGCCGAAGGTGTAGTCCGAATAGAAGCTCGATCGCTTGCCGTGGCCGCGCTGGGCATACATCATCACGCAATCGGCGGTCAGCGGGTCGCGCTTCCACTTGTACCACAGCCCCACGCGCCGCCCGCCGGCATAGGGGCTGTCGCGCCGCTTGAGCATCACCCCCTCGATCGCGGCGTCGCGCGCGCCGGCCCGGATCGTCTCCAGCGCGTCGAAATCCGCCGCGTCGAGCAACGTCGAAATGTCGAAGCGGGCCGGGTCCAGCCCGGCGACGAACGCTTCCAGCCGGGTCCGGCGTTCCGTCCACGGCAGCGCACGCAGATCCTCGGCGCCGTCGAACAGGATGTCGTAGAGGCGGATGAAAGCAGGATACTCCGCCTGCATCCTAGCTGGCACCACCTTGCGACCGAGCCGCTGCTGGAGCGCATTGAAGCTGGCGGCGCCGCCCTCCTCGCCGCCCTGCGCCGCCCCCCTGACGAGCAGTTCCCCGTCGAGCGTGCCGAGGCCGGTGAAGGCGGCGGCCACGTCGGGAAAACTCTTCGTTACGTCGTCACCCGCGCGACTGTAGAGCCGCGTCTCCCCGGCGATGCCGACGATCTGCACGCGGATGCCGTCCCACTTCCACTCGGCGGCATAGTCGGCGAGGTCGACGCGCAGCTCGTCCAGCGGGTGGGCGAGCATGAACGGGCGGAACACCGGGGTATCGGCGGCGGTCGGCTGGGCGGCCGTGCCGAGGCCCCAAGCGAACAGCGCCTCATAAGGTGGCGCGATGCCGTGCCACACCTCCTCCACCGCATCGATATCGAGCGAGAAGGCCTGTGCCAGCGCCGTCTTGGCGAGCCGGGCGGAGATGCCGACGCGCAACGCGCCGGTCGCGATCTTGAGAAGGGCGTAGCGTCCGCTGGCATCGAGATGGTCGAGCATTGCCGCCAGTGCCCGCGGTGCCTCGGCCCGGGGCAGCGTCTGCAGACGTTCGATCACGGCACCCAGCCGGAGGGCGCCGTCATCCAGTTCGGGGGGCTCGCCCGGCGGTTTCGGCCACAGCAACGAGACGGTTTCGGCCAGATCGCCGACGTAATCGCGGCTCATCGCGAACAGGACGGGGTCGACCCGCTCCTCCACCAGCGCCTTGATCGCGGCGGACTTGATCGCCGGCAGATCGATTTCGCCGGTAAGCGCCGCGAGCGCCCAACCCCGGTCGGGGTCGGGCGTCACCCGCAGATAATCTGCGACCAACTTCAGCTTGGCGTTGCGGGACCGGGTGTAGACCAGCCCGTCGAGCAGCCGTGAAAAGTCCCGCATGGCCCGGCTTCAGACGGTGGCTAGACGACCTTCTTGCCGGCCACCAGCGCCAGCACGAGGAAGATCACGAAGATCGCGATCGCGACGAAGAACAGGATCTTGGCGATGCCGACGAACGCGCCGCCCACGCCGCCGAAGCCCATGGCACCCAGTACCAGCCCGACGACAAGAAAGATAAGTGCCCACTTCAGCATGATAACCTCCACCAGATGCAGGACCGAACGACGGAACGGCCGGCCCGTTCCGTCCCCATGCCCGGTCCGTCGCTTGTAATGACGGCGGCGGAACGGATCGGCCGGGCGCCGGTTTGACGGAGTGTTCAACGGTCGAGGAATGAAGCGATGTTACGTGCGGTGGGATGCGTGGTTCTGGCGATTTTCCTGATCGGCCTGCTGGTCATCACCGGCGTGTTCAAGCTGATCTTCTGAACGCAAAAAGGGCGGGCGGCCCTGCGGCCCCCGCCCTTCCGGTGATACCGGCGATGTTCAGCCCTTGCGGCTGGCCTCGAACAGGAACCAGGCGCGCTCTTCCGCCAGATCCGTCCATTCGTCGAGAATGCCGCTGGTGGCGTTGTCCTTAGCCTCGTCGACGATATCCTTGGCCTCGCGCAGCGACGCGACCAGCGCCAGATTGTCCTCGCGCAGTTCGGCCAGCATGTCGGTGGCGCTCACATAATCCGCATCATTGTCCCGCAGGCGCTGGTGGCGCGCGATGTCGCCGATCGAACGGAGCGTGGTGTTGCCCGTCTTGCGGACGCGCTCGGCGATGGCATCGGTGGTGCCAAGGATCTGGGTCGCCTGATCGTCCAGCATCAGGTGATAATCGCGGAAGTGCGGGCCGGACACGTGCCAGTGGAAGTTCTTCGTCTTGAGGTACAAGGCGAAGCTGTCGGCGAGAATGCCGTTCAGCGCGTCCGCGACACTCATCGTCGAGTTTGCGGTCAGATCGGTCGGCGTCGCCAGTTCGGCGGTCGCCTCGGGCGTCTTGATCTTCGGGGTCTTGGCCATGCTGTCGCTCCTGTTGTCCGTTCGGCGGCTTAACGATCCGTCAGCCGCTTGGTGGCATGTCCTGGGTTACCATCGTTGGAAAAAGCGCGATCAGACCGATCGGACGGATAGATCAGTTGAGCCGCAGCGCCCCGATCGCCGCGACCGCCCCCACGACGATGAAGAGCGCCCCGATCCCGGCACGCACCCCACGCAACGGCACGCGGCGCTGCCACTCGCCGGCCAGCAGCACGGCCGGGGTATTGGCCAGCACGATCCCGGCGGTGGCCCCCAGCGCCGCCAGCGCGAACGAATCGACCCGTGCGGCGATCGCCAGCGTCAGCAACTGCGTCTTGTCACCGAATTCGAGGATGAAGAAGCCGACCGCCGCCGTGCCGAACACGCCGATCGGGCCGTAGGTGGCCAGCACCGGCGGCTTCGGCCGCCAGAAGCAGCCGGCGCCGGCTAGGATCAGGCCGACCGCCAGCATCAGCGCGATCGCGCGGTGATTGACCAGATCGTGCACCACCGTGCCGCCGAACGCGGCAAGCAGGCTGTTGGCCAGCGCCGCCACCGCGACCCCCGCCAGCACCGCCCCCGGCCGGCGAAACTGGATCGCCAGCAGCACCGCGAGCAGCTGGGTGCGGTCGCCGATCTCGGCCAGCCCGGCGGCGACGAAGGCCGGCAACAGCGCGTCCATCGCCCGCCGCCCCGCTCAGCCGGCCAGCCGCACGCCGACCGAGGCGACGAAGGCGCGCGCCGTCGCCTCGTCCTGCGCATCGTGGCCAAGCGACTCGCGCATCGCCTCGATCCACGGCGTCATCGGGGTGCCGCGCCCGCCTTCGGCCAGCGCGTCGCGCAGGCTGCCGGCCAAGCGGGCGAGCGGCAGCAGCCGGCGGGCGGCGGCGATGTTACGCACGGCATCCACGCGGCGACACAGCTCCCCCACGGACAACATCCGCGAATCACGCGCGAGCTGGTCGATCCGCGCCTGCAATTCGGCGGCGATCGTCATCGATTCGGCTGGTGCGGCAGTGGCCATGTCTCTGTTCCCCTTTTCCGCCGGCTACGCCCCTGCGCCTTAGCGCCGGATTAAGACCGTGGCGTGACCGGCCTGCCACGCACCTTGACTTGGGCAAGGCCTTCCGCCATTGCCGCCGCTTCCAAAGCGGGCGGCGGTGACGCCGCCCCGCTTTTTTCGTGTCCAGTTCATCAAGGGTATCGGGTCATGGCCAAGCCGACCACCGTCAAGATCAAGCTCCTCAGCACGGCCGACACCGGCTTCTTCTACGTGACGAAGAAGAACCCGCGCAACACGACCGAGAAGATGAGCTTCCGCAAATATGATCCCGTCGTGCGCAAGCATGTCGATTTCAAGGAAGCCAAGATCAAGTAAGCCGGCCGGCGCCGCCCCGTGGGGCGGGCGCCACCGTCTGCCGGGGCCGGTCGTCAGATCAGCCCCACCACCGTCTCGATGAAGCGCATCACCGAGATCGGCTTGGATACATAGGCTTCGGCCCCCGCCGCGCGGATCCGCTCCTCGTCGCCTTTCCCCGCATAGGCGGTGACGGCCATGATCGGGATCGCGGCAAGCGACTCGTCGGCCTTCAACTGCACGATCAGGTCGATCCCGCTCACATGCGGCAGCTGGATGTCCATGATGATGAGATCGGGCCCGAAAGCCACCGCGCGCGCCATGGCCTCGCGCCCGTCGCGCACCGGCGCGACCTCATAATCGTGCGCGCGCAGCAGATCGCAAAACAGCTTCAGGTTCAGTTCGTTGTCCTCGACAACGAGCACTTTCTTCGCCACGCACCGCCCTCGGTTATCCGGTGGAGACGTTAGGCGATGCGTACCGACAAAGTAAGCCATGACCCCACCGCCCTGGCGCTGTCGGCGCTGGCATGGGCGGTGTCGGACGTGGAGCGGGCCACGCGCCTGCTCGCGCTCACCGGCCTCGCGCCCGACGACCTGCGCCAGCGCGCCGCCGACCGGGAGGTGCTGGCCGCCGTGCTGGGCTTCCTCGAATCGCACCAGCCGGACCTGATCGCCTGCGCCGACGCGCTGGAGGTGCGGCCCGAATCCCTTGTCACCGCGCGCGAGGAGCTGGAACGATGAGCCGCCCCCTCCTCATCACCGATTGCGACGAGGTGCTGTTGCACATGGTCAGCCATTTCGGCGACTGGCTGGGCGAGGCGCACGCGATCGATTTCGCGCTTGGCGCCAACCATGATTTCGGCACCGCCCTCAGCCACCGCGCCACCGGCGAGACGGTGCGGGCGGACGAGGTGTGGCCGCTGCTCGACGGCTTCTTCGCCACCGAGATGGGCCGCCAGACCTTGGTGCCGCACGCACGCGAGGCGCTGGCCGAGATTGCGGAGATTGCCGACATCGTGGTGCTGACCAACCTGCGCGATCACTGCCAGCCGGGCCGGGTGGCGCAGCTCGAGACGCACGGCATCCGCCACCGCGTGGTGTGCAACCAGGGCGGCAAGGGCACCCCGGTCGGCCGCCTCGTGGCGGAATATGCCCCGAGCGCCACGGTGTTCGTCGACGATCTGGCGGTCCACCACGCCTCGGTGGCGGACGCGCAACCGGGTGTGTGGCGCCTCCACATGATCGCCGAACCCCGCCTCGCCGAACACACCCCCAAGGCCCCCGCCGCCCACGCCCGGATCGACGACTGGGCAGTGGCCAAGGACTGGGTGATCGACAAGCTGCGCGGGGGCGTGGGGGCGGCGTGAGGAGAGAAGCGGGCGGCGATGACTGGTGGTTAGCGGACCTTCGTCAGACCATAGAAATTGGTGACTTCTCGATTGCAAGCACGGGCGCTGAAACACCTACACCCCGCCACCGGAATAGAACACGTAAACCAAGAACGCGAAAAGCGCCGCAACCATCCACACGGTCAGCGGGACAATTGTCCAAGACGCTCGTTTTCCACCGAGCAGCAGCGCGTAGGCGGGAAGAACCACGCCGCCTGTCAAGAAGCCGATAGAGCCGTAACGATACCAAAGCTCCTGCTCTCGACTAGAATAGGGGCCTTGGGTGAATCCCAATGCAAATAGACCCATCAGCAGCGCGTTGATGACAAGAATCGTGAGAAGGCATCCGAAGCCTGCCCGCTGGTCCTTCACTGGGGCTTCCACGGCACCGGCCGGTGCTTCACCAGCTTCCGCACGCATTCGACAAAGCGGGCCTCATCGTCATAAGTCATGCAATACACTGGCACGCTCTACGAATTGCCGCAATTGGGCGAAACCAGCCCCTCAGCCGACCCGCTTCACGGCACCACCCGCCACAGCCTGAGCGGCGATCCCTTCGGCAACGGCACCGGCGTCAGCCATGCCGGCACGCGCCCGCGCATCAGTTGCGCGTACAGCCCCCGCTTCGCCTCGCTGGCGTAGATCGTCGATTCGGACATGCCGGGGCAGATCAGCAGCAGCGTCGCGCCGTGCCGACGCATCACGTCGCGTGCCACCTCCGGCGGGCCGCGGAAGGCGTGTTGCACGTCGAGGATCGCCGCGCCGTTGCGGTGATAGGGGCCGGCGATCGCGCTGTGGTGCGTCGTGGCGATCAGGCGCGGGCCGAAATCGACGAAGGTGAGGATCGTCGCCGCCGGCAGTTTCGCGATCGGGGCCAGCGCGGGCAGCGTGGGGCAGCGCCGGTTCGCCAGTGCCACCGCCTTGCGCCCCCGCGCCTCCTTTGCCGGCGGGATGGCGTTGACGATCAGCGGCACCGCCACGCCCGAGACGAGCAGCAGCGCCGCCACCGTGCCGCCCAGCCGCACCGCCGTCCGCCGATCGCGGGTGACACGGGGCAGCAGCATCCAGCCGAGCGCCGCCGCCCCCGGCACGCCGAGGAGCTGCGCCGCCGGCCCGGCGCGCGCCTGCCATAGCAGCATGAGGCAGGCGGAGACGGCCAGCAGCGCCGGCGTCACCCAGCCAGCGAAGGTGGGGGTGCGGCGGGTACGCCACAGCATCGCCAGCGCGCCGACCACGCCCGCCAGCGGCAGCGCCAGCGTCGGCAGGTACACGCGCCAACCGTGCGAATAGATCGGCTTGGCCTCGCGTACGTGCGACAGCCACAACTGGTCCAGTTCGGGCGAGACCCGTTCGGGCCGGCCGAGGCAATCCGGCCAGAAATGGACGAAACCGCCCGCCAGCACCGCGCCCGCCACCCCGGCCAGCAGCAGCCGCAGCCACCAGCGCTCCACCCGCAGCGCCGCCAGCGCCACCAGCAAGCCGCCCGCGCCGAGGCAGACGGACAGCCACACCGGCGACAGCGCGTCGCACACCGGCGCGCGATTGGCATAGGACGCGAAGATCACGTAACCCGCCGCCGCCCCGGCCGCGAGCGTGGCGGCATAGGCGGCCATCCGGGCGCGCTCGCCCCGGTCCGCCACCCAGCGCAGCGCCGTCACGCCGCCGGCCAGTGCCAGATAGGGCAGCATCTCCAGCCCGATCGTCAACGACAGCGCGGTGGCGATCCCCAGCGTCGCGCCGCCGCGCGCGCCCTTCGGGTCGGCGCTGCCCGCCACCGCCAGCGCGAGCATCGCCAGTTGCCAGCCGTGGTGATCGATCCTGAGCGGCATGAACATGAACAGCGCGCTCTGCCCGCACAGCAGCAGCAGCGCGCCCAGCGCAAAGGCTGCGGGCGCCACCAGCCGCCGCACCGCCAGCGCCAGCGATCCCATCGCCACCCCCAGCGGCAGCAGCGGCGCGACGGCCACCGCCGCCTTCTCGGCCACCGCAAAGCCCAGCAGCGGCTTCAGCGCCAGGATGATGCCGGCGATCGGCAGGTCCACCAGCCGCGACCAGTGAATGTTGGCACCCCCCGGCGGATCGAGGCGATATTGCCGCAGATCGTACCAGCCCTGCCCGCCCAGCCAGCTGTTCACCTCGGCGATGCGCAGGCTGTCGTCGGTATCGCCCAGAGCGAACCAGCGGATCGCGCTCCACTTCACCACGATCAGCGCGATCGCGGCGAGCAGCCACAGCGTGGCGGTCCACCAGCCCCAGCGGCGGGTGAACGGATCGGCGGGCGGGTTCACCGGATGTTGGGGAAAGCTGGCCATGAGCGTGTGCGGCCATTAGTCGCTCGGGGCTAAAGGGCAAGCGGGGCGCGGTGGATGGATTTGGCGGACAAGGCCGGCGAATGGCGGGTGCTGCTCGGGCAGCTGGTGCGCTACGGGCTGACCGGCGGGCTGGCGAGCATCGTCAACATCGGGGTGTACTGGGTGCTGGCCACGCGCGGGCGGCTGGACCCGAACCTGGCGTGGACGGCGGGCTTCCTCGGCGCGGTGGTGGTCGGCTATGTCGTCCACAGCCGGTGGAGCTTCCGCGGGCACGGCAGGCGCGGCAACCTGTGGCGCACGGGCGGCCGCTTCGTCATCATCTCGCTGGTCAGCTTCGGGCTGAACAGCCTGTGGGTATGGCTGCTGGTGAGCCGCCTTGCCTGGCCTGTCTGGTCGCCCTATCCGCTGGTGCTGGGCGTCACGCCGCTGGCGGTCTTCTGGCTCAACCGGCGCTGGGTGTTCGAGTGAGGCCAGATCTTCTGTGAAAGGCGAGGGGAAATCATGCTCTCGGTGATCGTGCCGGTGAAGGACGAGGAGGAGGCGGTCGGCGCGTTCGTCACCCGCGTCTCCGCCGTGCTCGACGGCTTGCGCGAAACCGACGGCACGCCGCTTTCGTGGGAAGTGCTGTTCGTCGACGACGGCAGCACCGACGCCACCATGGCCGCGATCTGCGCCGCCAACCGTGCCGACCCGCGTATCCGCGCGCTCTCGCTCTCGCGCAATTTCGGCAAGGAGGCGGCGCTTTCGGCCGGGCTGGACCATGCGCGCGGGGCCGCGGTGGTGCCGATCGACGTCGACCTGCAGGATCCGCCCGAGGTGATCGGTGCGATGCTGGAGAAATGGCGCGCCGGCTTCGACGTGGTCTACGGCGTGCGCCGCAACCGCCAGAGCGATTCGCTGCCCAAGCGGATGACCGCCGACCTCTATTACCGCGCGCACAACTGGCTCTCGATGGACAAGATCCCCGAACATGCCGGCGACTTCCGCCTGCTCGACCGCAAGGTGGTCGACGTCATCAAGGTGATGCCGGAACGCAACCGCTTCATGAAGGGGCTGTTCGCCTGGGGCGGCTTCCGCCAGACGGCGGTGGAATATGACCGGGTCGAGCGCAGGCTGGGCCGGACGAAATTCAATTACTGGAAGCTGTGGACGCTGGCGATCGACGGCATCACCAGTGCCTCCACCGTGCCGCTGCGCGTGTGGAGCTATCTGGGCGGGGCGATCGCGCTGGGGGGCATCCTGTTCGCGCTGTTCGTGATCGCCAAGACGATCCTGTTCGGTTCGGACGTCCGCGGCTACCCCTCGCTGATGGTGGCGGTGCTGTTCTTCGGCGGGTTGCAGCTGATGTCGCTCGGCATCCTCGGGGAATATGTCGGCCGCATCCTGGTCGAGGTGAAGCATCGGCCGATCTACATCGTCCGCGAGACGGTTGGAGACGCCTGATGGACCGCGAAACCTACGACAACATGGCGCGGATCGACGGCGCGCACTGGTGGTTCGTCGCCCGCCGCCGGATCATCGACCGGCTGATCCGCGCGCAGGTGCCGCTCAAGTCCGACGCGCGCATCCTGGAGATGGGCTGCGGCACCGGGTCGAACATCGCCCTCCTCGGCCAGTTCGGCGCGGTGGACGCGGTGGAGCCGGACGGCCCGGCCCGCGCGCTCGCCACCGCCCGCACCGGGATCGAGGTAAAGGGCGGGCTGCTGCCCGATGGCGTCGATCTGGCGGACGGTGCCTACGACATGATCGCGATGCTGGACGTGCTGGAGCATATTCCCGACGACGGCCCGGCGCTGGCGGCGCTGCTGCCCAAGCTGGCGCCGGGCGGGCGCATCGTCGTGACGGTGCCCGCAGGACCCGGCCTGTGGAGCGCGCACGACACCGCGCACCATCACCAGCGCCGCTACACCGCCGGTTCGCTGCGGGAGGTGTTCGAGGCGAACGGTTACCGCGTGCGCCACCTCACCCATTTCAACACCGTGCTCTATCCGCTCGTCGTCGCCGCGCGCGCGGCGGGCCGGCTGATGAAGCGCGAGGGCGGCGACGATGCGATGCCGCCCGCGCCGGTCAACGCCGTGCTCAAGGCGCTGTTCGGCGCGGAACGGTACTGGGTGCCCAGACGCACGCTGCCGTTCGGCGTCTCGCTGGCGATCGTGGCGGAACCCGCCTGATCTCTGATATCCAGTCCGAAGGTCGCCGGCGCGCATCACGACGGTGCCCGAACCAAACGAGGTTCCAGAGCCGGATGATCCGAAGCCGACCCGCGCATCCCGAGAGGCTGGTCGGGATCCCGGCGAAGTCGAGGCGCGAACTTTAACGTCCGGCCAGCTTCTCGGGATGAGCGGCGAAGGGGCGCCTTACATCCTGCTCGCGCGCAGCCCCGGTTGCGCCGGATCATGCCGCACGCGGTACAGCACACCGCGCGCGCCATGCCACACCGGGATCAGGTCCGGCTCGTGCGGCCAGCGTTCGGGCGGCATGTCGATCAGCCAGAAATAATCGAACGCCGCGCGTGGGAAGTTCTTCAGCGTGTCCTCGAAGATCGGCTCGCCGTGGCCCCGGCACGCCAACGGGCGCAGCAACTGCGAGGGATCGGTGGCGAAGCGGCCGGCCGCCTTGTACGTCACCTGCAGCAGCTGCGCGCCCGGCATCACCCACTGGCCGTTGACGAACGCATCGCGCCGCACGATCGCCTGGCTGCCCAGATGGTCCATCCGCGTCGTCACCCAGCTGCCCTGGCATTGCAGGCTGACGAGCACGAGGATGCGCGATCCCGGCGGCACTACATCCAGCGCGGCGAGCTGACGGCTGTAGGCGCGGTCGTAGCCGATGAAGTTCACCGTCGTCGCCGCCGTGCGCACCCCGAAGAAGGCGAGCGCGGCCACCGCCAGCACCGGCGCGATCCGCCGCGCATCCTCCCTCGGCCGGATCGCGATCACCGCGATCGCCAGCACATAGGGGATCAGCCGCATGTCGGCATAGGCCGATCCGAGCAGGATGCGCGGCAGCAGCAGATAGGCGATGAACAGGATCAGCGCGGCCAGCGCCAGCATGTGCTGGAAGCGCAGGCCCCCACGCCGGAACAGCGCGGCGAGGATCAGCCCCGTCAGCAACAGCACGCTGCCGACATCGAAGGCGAACCAGCGATCGCGCAGCGACGCCGCGAAATAGGCCAGCTTGGCGGTAAAGTTGAACCAGTCGCCGGTCATCCCCGCCACCGCCCCGCTGCGCCACAGCGCCATCAGGATCAGCGGCGGCGCGAGCGGCAGCACGGCGATCGGCGCGCGCCACAGCGCGTGCCAGCGGCTGCCCCCTCCCTGGCGATCGCGCGCCAGCTCGGCGGCGAGGCACAGCAGGCCCAGCACCCCCCAGCCGAACACGTGCGCCAGCCAGATCAGCGGCGCGATGGCGAGGAACAGCCCGGCCCGCAGTCGATAGCGGCCCGCCCGCCCCAGCCTCAGCCACAACGCGAAGGCGAGCAGCGCCAGCGCCATCGACAGCGTGTGGTTGAGGAAGCCGAACTGGAACGGAAAGCCATAGGCCAGCGGCAGCGCGAAGGCGGCGGTCGGCGGCACCCGCCCGCCATGCGCCTCGCGCGCGACCAGCAGCAGCCCGGCGGCGGTCAGCGTGGGGATGGCGATGGCGATCAGCTTCACCGCCAGCTGCACGCCGACCAGCGCCGACAGCGGGATCACCAGCAGATCGACGCCCAGATTGCCGAGCAGTGCCCAGTGGAACGCATAATAACGGTGAAGCCAGGGCGACGTGTCGATCGCCATCTCCACATGATAGCGCGCGAGGTGGCCCAGCGCGTCCGTCAGTGGCGGCAGCGACGGCCACAGCAGCGGCACCGCGCTCAGCGCCACCAGCAGCAGCAGGTAGCGACGGTCGCTCCACCAGCCGGGCGGATCGACGGGCGACGGGGCAGCGGGTGGCGCGGGCGACAGCATCACCTTCGGCCTTATGCCGCCGGGCGGGCGGGCGGCAAGAGCCGGCGTCCGCAGGCCGACCGTATGGCGTCTGCACGCCGGCCCCGACGGCCTGCCCTGCGGCGGGGCCGACTTCGTTCACCCCGGTACATCCATCGTGGATTGCGTCAGGCGATGTCGCGCGAGCATGCCTCGGCGCGGCACGATCGACTCGTCTCCTGTCGTTCCTACCGCTCGAAGTATAACTACCATTCATGCCTGCCTGGCATTGCGAGGTTGAGGTTTCGGTCGATCAACAACCGGCCGGGGACGCCGGAAGCCTCGGCGAAAACTTCACCCCGGACCTGTTCCGGGTCGACCGTGTGACGGGCGGCTCGGCCTAAAGCCTTCGCGCCGGGGATGATCGGCCTCGCTGTAAAATGTGAACCCGGCCCGGATCAGTCCTCCTTCCTGCGATGGTTGACACGCCGATCCCGACTCGTGGTCGGGCACTCGCGGCAGGCGCCCGGATGACCCGGCCCCGCTACCCCGCCCCACGCACGCGCCAGACGTGCCACGGCGTTCCGGGAACGCGGACCCGGACGAGCCAGCCCGGCACCTCCCCCCGCATCAGCCGGGCGTGGAAACCATCCGGCGCACGGCGATCGTAGAGTTGCGCCTCGGCCGGTTCGCCGCAGGCGATCACGAAATCGATGGCGTGGCGGCGCACGATCGCCCGCGCCGCCGCCGGCGTCCCACCCCAAGCCCGCATCGTATCGGCGATGGCGCGGCCATTGCGGTGGTAGGGGCCGGCCAGACCGCGATGATGGGTGTGGAGCAGCAGTGCGGGCGTCGCGTCGATCGTGGCGAGCATCGTTGCGGCCGGCAGCACATCCAGCGCGGCCAGCGCGCGTGGCGCCATGCAGGCCGCGTCGCCCGCTTCGGCCGCCGCGTCCGTCCTGCCCGGCGGGGTGGCGGCCAGCGTGGCGACTAGCAAGCGCGGCGCGATCGCCGACACGCAGAGGAACAGCACGACCGAGCCGAACACGCGGACGATCATCGAACCGCTCGCCGCCAGCCGCGCCCGGCCGTGCCAGCCCAGCGCCGCCGCCCCCGGCAGCGCCAGCGCCTGCGCCGCCACCGCCGCCCGGGTGGAAACCAGCGCCAGCACGATCGACAGCGCCCCCATCGCGAGCATCATGCCCCATGCGCGCCGTGGCCCGCGCCGCCCCATCATGGCCGCCCCGGCCAGCCCGATCAGCGGCAGCGCGAGGCTCGCCCAGAACACCTCCGCCCCCTGCCGCCACAACGGCAGCGCCTCGGACACGCGATCCAGCCACAGCGCCCGCGCCGCCGGATCGACCGCATGATAGGGATCGATCAGGCACGTGCCGCCGCCGCCCGCCAGCAACCCCGCCGCCACCGCCAGCCCGGCGGCGACCAGCCAGCAGGCACGCCCGATGCGCCCGGCGGCCTGATTCCCGGCGTCGGTGACGGACGTCTCCGCCCCGCCCGGCCTTGCACCCATCGAGCCCCGCCAAGCGAGGCGGGCGCGGTGCCGGTCCACACCGCAGGTGCCCGCTGCCTGCACCGAAGCCGTGTTCCACCGACCAGCATGCAAAGGTCGAGACGCACCTGCATCCGCGATCTCCCGGCCGGTCGTATCCACCTGATCGATCGCCGGTGCCCGGGCAAGGCGTTGGTCGGTTTCATCGAAGCCGACGCGATCCCGGATCGGGATATGCGATCCGCAGCCCGCGCCGGTGCCGGCATCCCGATCGCCGACGCGCGCCCCGACCGAACCCGAGCGGCCCCGATCCGGCCCCGACTTCCCGACGGCGTGCACCGCCTCCGCGATCGACCCGACTCCGCCCCGCCATGCCTCAAAGCGAACGGCCGACCAGATGGTCGCCACCGCCAGCATCGTGCCTCCGGCCCACAACGGCAGCGCGTAAGCCGCCGACAACGCATCGCACGTGCCGGCGAATCGCTGCCCTGCTGGCACGAAGCCGATCAGCCCGATCGCCACGCCCACGCCCGCCGCGCCGCACAGCCAGCGCAGTCGCACGCCCTCGCGCGCGTCGACCACCCAAGCCAGCGCCGCCAGTACCACTGCCAGCACCAGATAGGGCAGCATCTCCACCCCGATCGTGAGCGAGGCGGCGATCGCCAACCCCGCCAGCATCCCGCCGCGCCGCCGGTCCGCCGCCGTCAGCCCCAGCATAGTGGTCAGCACCAGCACGATCTGCCAGCCGTGGTGATCGATCCGCAACGGCGCCATCATGCCCATCACCGGGCTGGCCAGCAGCAGCAGCAGCGGCGCCCACCACCATGCCGCCGGCACGATCAGCCGCCGTGCCAGCGCGGCCAGCACCGCCATCGCCGCCAGCAGCGTGACGAGCGGCACGGCCGCCGCCGCGACCATCTCGGCCATGGCCACCCCCACCAGCGGTCGCAGCGGCACGATGATCGCAGCCAGCGGCAGATCGACCAGCCGGGTCCAGTGGATGTCGGCGCCGGCCGGCGGATCGAGGCGATATTGCCGCAGGTCGAACCAGCCCTGCCCGCCCAGCCAGTCCCGCACCTGCAACAGTCGCAACGCGTCATCGCTGTCGGGCATCCGCATCGCGGCGATCGCCCCGGCCCGCCCGGCCAGCAGCCACGCGCACGCCGCCAGCCAAAGGCCGATCAACCCGAGCCGCCAGCGCGAGGCTCCGGCGGGCGGAGCGACGGCCGGCATCGGTACGGGTTGCGCGGAGGCCGTCTCGGTCATGCGCCGCCGTATCGCGGCCCCGGTCAAGGGGCAGTTAACGGCCCGTTCGTGATCGCCGGCTAGGCTTCGTCGCGAAACCGCTTCAGTCCATGCACTTTTGGGGTAGAGGCCTGCTGGTGACCCGCGCGATCCTGCCCCGCCCGCCCCTCCGCCTCGCCGCCCTGCTCGCGGTCGCGGCGATCGTCGCCTTCGGGATCTGGGCGCGGGTATGGCATACGCTGCGTGAGCCGCTGTGGCTGGACGAGGCCTACAGCGCCTATGCCGCCGCCAAGGGGTTCGGTTTCCTGTGGCATGTCGTGCCGCTCTACGAGACGCACCCGCCCTTCTATTACTCGCTGGTGCGGGTGTGGACGCTCGCGTTCGGCGATTCGCTCGCCGGCCACCGTTCGCTCGGCATCGTCGCCGGTATCGCCACCCTCGCGGTCGTGCCGCTGATCGCACGGGAGGCAGCCAGGCGGTTCCCCGATCGCTTCGGCAAGGGCCGGCTGCTGGCGCTGGCGATGCTGCTGCTCGCCGCGCTCTCCCCCTCGCTGGTGGCGATGACGCGCGAGGTGCGGCCCTATCCGGTGATGATCCTCGTCTACGCCGCCACCACGCTGGCGCTGCTGACGCTGGGCCGCCATGCCGCCGCCGGGCGGGGAATCGCGCGCCGGCCGTTCGCCGGCTACCTGCTGGGCCTGGCGCTGATGCTGTGGCTGCACAACCTGGGCCCGCTGTACGGCGTGGCGATCGGGCTGGCCTTCCTCGCGCTCGTCGCCCGCCCCGGCCTGTCGCGGGCGGACTGGCTGCTGATCGTCGGCGGGCATCTGGTGGTGGCGCTGGCGTGGCTGCCGGCGCTACTGATCCTGCTCGATCAGGCGCCCACCTGGGTGCATTCCACCTGGCTGAAGTTCAGCTTCGATGCGATGCGCTGGCGGCTGGCGCTGCTGTGGGCCGCACCCGGCGCAATCGCGATGATCGCCGGCCTCGTGCTGGCGGCGGGGGCCGTCGCCACGCTGGCACGGCGGGCGGAGGGGTGGCGCGTGCTGCTGGCGCTGCTGCTGCTGGCGGGTGTGCCCGTCGCGCTTTCCGTCGCGCTGTCGGTGGCGGTCGCGCCCGTCTTCATCGTCCGCACGATGACGCCGGTGGCGGTGCCCGCGCTGGTGCTGCTCGCGATCGGCGCGGTCGGCATGGCGCGGCCGTGGCGCTGGATCATGCTGGCGGCGCTGGCCGCGCTGGCGATCGAGATGGCTGCGATCGACCTGCGCGAGCGTGCCGGCGGCCCGATGCAGGACTGGTACGGCACCGTCGACTGGCTGGCCGTGCGCTATCGCCCCGGCGACGCGGTGTGGGCCTATCCCAACGAGGGCGCGCTGCCGTTCGACTATGCGGTGCGCGATCGCCGGATGGCGGTGGCGACGCGCGCGATCCCCACGCCGATCCCCACGCTGGATAGCGGCCCGGGCGCGTGGAACCCCACCGGCAGCCGTGGCGTGTTCTCGCTGCCGCCGGCCCGGCTGGAGGCGATCGCGCGCGACGGCGAGGCGATCCCGACGATCTGGCTGCTCCGCCTCGGCGCCAATGCCTACGACAAGGGCGACGTGCTGCTGCACGCACTGGAGCGGGATCGCGTGCGGGTAGGTCGCTGGAAGAGCGGACCGATCGAGATCATCGGATTGCGCCGCCGGGGGATATGAGGGCCGGCGTCACGCCCGCCCTCCACCGGCCGCCGTCAGCCGTGCATCAGCCGGTTCGGCACGCGCTTGACCGCACCGGTCATCAGCTTGGAGCCGAACGCCTTCTTCATCTTGGCGGTATCGTCGGCATTCTTGAACACCACGCGGGTGCCGCCGGACTGCAATGCCTCGATCACCGAGGTATCGACGCCATGCTTGACGCACAGGCTCTGGACCTGTGCAAACTGCACGTCGACGTTGATGGCGCGGGACATTGGCTGTTCTCCTGCGCGACACGATGTTCGCGCGACCGGGCGACCCGAAACGGGCGCCCGCCGGAGCCTTAGCACGGAAAGCCCCGATCGCGGTAATCGCAAGGGGCATCGGGTGCGGGGGCGGCGCCGACCGGTGCCGCCCTGTCGATTCTCAGAACGGCACGTCGTCGTCGAGATCGCTGTCGAAGCTGGGCGCCGGCTTGGACTGGCCGCGACCACCGCCGCCGAAGCCCGATCCGCCACCGCCGCCGGAACGGCCGCCGCCCGAACCGCCACCGCCGCCGAAGCCGCGATCCTCCTCGTAGCCGCGATCGTCACCGCCGCCACCCCAGGCATCGCCGCCACCGCCGCCGGCGCCGCCCGGCTTGTCGAGCAGGGTCAGCGTGCCGTCGAAGCCCTGCAGCACGATCTCGGTCGAATATTTCTCGACGCCGGAATTATCCTGCCACTTCCGCGTCTGCAGCTTGCCCTCGATGTAGACCTTGCTGCCCTTGCGCAAATATTGCTCGGCGATGCGGCCCAGCGGCTCGGAAAAGATGGCGACCGAATGCCACTCGGTCTTTTCCTTGCGCTCGCCGCTCTGCTTGTCCTTCCACGTCTCCGACGTGGCGATGCGGAGGTTCACCACCTTGCCGCCGTTCTGGAAGCTGCGCGATTCGGGATCGCGCCCCAGATTGCCGACGAGGATGACCTTGTTGACGCTGCCTGCCACCTGAATCTCCTAACGCCCCGGCGCGGCTACAGGCCCAGAGCCGTCGCCGCCCAGAATGTGATGCCGGCAGCCAGATAGGCAAGCCCGAACAGATAAGCGAGCGAGAACAGCGGCCACTTCCACCCGTTCGTCTCCCGCCGGATCACAGCGATCGTGGACAGGCACTGCGGCGCGAACACGAACCACATCAGGAAGGCGAGCGCCGTCGGCAGCGACCAGCGCCCCTGCAGGCGGCCCACCAGCGACCGCTCGGTCTGCACGTCGTCCCCGCCCTCGATCGAATAGACCGTGGCGAGCGACGAGACCGCCACCTCGCGCGCGGCCATCGCCGGGATGATCGCCAGCGACATCTCGTGGTTGAAGCCGATCGGCTTCAGCACCACCGCCAGCCCGTCGGCGATGCGCCCGGCTACCGAATAGCGCACCTGGCTCACCCCCTCGGGCGCCTGCGGGAAGCTGAGCAGCGCCCACAGCAGCACCGTGGCGCCCATGATGATCGTGCCGGCGCGGCGCACGAAAATCCATGCGCGCTGCATCAGCCCGATCGCGATGTCGCGCCAGTTGGGCATCTGGTACTTGGGCAGCTCCATCATGAATCCGCCGCTCTCGCCCTTGGCGATCGTCCTGCGAAACACCAGCGCCGCCAGCATCGCGCCGACGATGCCGATCACGTAAAGCCCGAACAGCACCAGCCCCTGCAGGCCGATCCCCGGCCCCACACTGCGCGGTGGGATGAACGCGGCGATGATGACGGCATACACCGGCAGCCGCGCCGAGCACGTCATCAGCGGCGCGATCAGGATGGTGGTCAGGCGATCCTTGGGGTCGTCGATCGTGCGCGTCGCCATGATGCCGGGGATCGCGCAGGCGAACGACGACAGCAAAGGGATGAATGCGCGGCCGGACAGGCCGACGCCGGCCATCAGCCGGTCCATCATGAAGGCGGCGCGCACCATGTAGCCGGACGCCTCCAGCACGAGGATGAAGAAGAACAGGATCAGGATCAGCGGCAGGAACCCCAGCACCGATCCGACGCCTGCGATCACCCCGTCCACCAGTAGCGAGCGCAGGAAGCCGGCCGGCAGCGCCGCGGTGATCCCGTCCTGCAGGGCCACGAACATCTGCTCGATCCACGCGATCGGCGCCTCGGACCAGGTGAACACCCCCTGGAACATCACGAACAGCAACGTCGCCAGCAGGATCGGCCCGGCGACCGGATGCAGCGCCACCCCGTCCAGCACATGCGACCAGCGCCGCGCGACGCTCTCCTGCTTGGTCGCCTTGATCGCGATCGCGCGGGCACGGCGTTGCAGCGTCACGATGTCATGCTCGGGCGGGGGGCCGCCGCGGATCAGCGTGGCGCCGCTGCCGTCCCCCACCAGCAGCGCCAGCGCGTCGCGCAGGTCCTCGATACCGCGCCTGCGCACCGCGACCGTGGGGATCACCGGCACGCCCAGTTCGCGCGAGAGCGCGTCGGTGTCGATCAGCAGACCGTCGCGCTCGGCCATGTCGATCATGTTGAGCGCCACCACCACCGGCAGCCCCAGCGCGATCAGTTGCAGCGTGAAGCGCAGGTGATTGTCGAGATTGCTCGCGTCCACCACCACCAGCAGCGCGGAGGGAAGTCGCTCGCCCGCCTGCCGGCCGAACAGCACGTCGCGCGTCACCGCCTCGTCGGGGCTGGCGGGATCGAGGCTGTAGGTGCCGGGCAGGTCGACCAGCTCCACCGGGCGGCCATCGGCCAGCGCCATGCGCCCCGATTTCCGCTCGACGGTGACGCCGGGATAGTTGCCCACCTTCTGCCGCGCGCCGGTCAGCGCATTGAACAGTGCGCTCTTGCCGGCATTCGGATTGCCCACGAGCGCGACCAGCGGGGACAGGTTCATGCCAGCGCGGCCACATCGACATGGATCGCGGCCGCCATCGTGCGGCGCAGCGCGATCGTCATCCGCCCGACCCGGCAGGCGATCGGATCGCGCCCGATCGGGCCGACGTGCAGCGCCTCGATCGTGACGCCGGCATCGAAACCGAGTTCACGCAGCCGGCGTGCCTCGGCCGGGCGCAGCGTCTCCCAATCCACGGTCGAAACGGTCGCGGTACGACGCAGCGGTAGTTCATCAAGACGCAAGTCGGTGTCCCGTCGCTTAAGCCTGCGACTGATTATCAATACCTGACCGTAAACGCCAGCCGATCATGTCACGCGATAGCGCAGCCGGCCGAGCAGGCGGGCCGGGCTGAAGATCCGGTCGGGATCGGGGCGCAGCTGGCCTTTCAGTTTCTCGAACCGCATGATCCCGCTGATCCGCCGATCGAGGAAGGCGCGGGTATCGGCATAATCCTCGCTCTCGTCGTCGAGGAACACCAGCATCGTCGCGGCATAGACCCCGCCCAGCGTGGCGCGCTTGGTATAATGGGCGATGTCGGTCGCGGTATCGCCGGCCAGATGCCACATCGCATCGGCCGCGCGCCAGCCCAGCCGCAAGCCACGCGCCGCATTCGACGGCAGCGCGAGGATGGCGATCGCCCGCCGCAGCGCCTCGCGGTCCGGTGCCGCCGTATCCAGCCGGGCCATCACCAGCGCGGTGATGCGCGCGCGGATCTTCATCGCCGCCAGCCGCTCGGGCGGCAGCGTCGCGGCCATCCGCCGGTCGATCGCGGCGAACCACGCGTCGATCATCCCGGCCGGGCCGTCGGCAAAGGCGAGGCGGGCGACGCTGGCCGGCACGCCGACTTCCGCCGCCGCCGCCGCCAGCGCCTCGTCGCTCCACCCGTCGAACGCGGCATGGTGCGGGATGACCGGTGCGAGCGCGGCGCGCACCTCATCGAGGGTGGGATCGGGATCGAGGATCGGGTCTGGCGCGGTCTGGCTCATGCCGGGAACATAGGCGCGGGCGGAGGGATCGCCAAGCACGGCGACGCCCCCGGGTTCAGGCGGCGGTGGCGCGCGGCGAGCGGCGCACGAGGATCAGCGCCACCGCGATCGCCGCCGCCCCGATGCCGTCGATCGCGGTCAGCCGCTCCCCATAGGCCAGCCAGCCGATCGCGGCCGCCAGCACCGGCTGGCTCAAGAGCCCCAGCCCCACCACCAGCGGGGAAAGGTGCCCGATCGCATAGATCACCAGCCCCTGCCCGATCACCTGGCTGCCCAGCGCCAGCAGCACCAGCGGGGTCCAGTCGCGCGGCCAGAATATCGGCTCCAGCGCCAGCGCGAACGGCAGCAGCGGCACCAGCGCCACGATCGTGAACAACGCCAGCGCCGGCAGCGGCGCCACCCGCCCGCGCGCGCGCTCCATCGCGACGAGATAGACGGTGTAGAACAGCCCGGCGGCAAGGCGCAGCAGATCGCCCAGTACGTTCTGCTGCGACAGCTCGAACGAGCGGCCGACCAGCAGCCCCACCCCCAGCGCCGCCAGTGCCAATGCCACCATCTGCCCGCGCCCCGGCCACGCCCGCGCCGCGACGAAGCCGTAGAGCGGGAAGAAGAAGCTGGCGCAGTTGGCGAACAGGGTGGCGTTGGCGAGGCGGGTGTGGAGGATGCCGATGTGCCACGCGGCGAGATCGGCAGCGAAGGCGAGGCCCGCCACCGCCAGCACCGGCCATAGCGCGCGCGGCGTGGCGGAGACCGGGCGGCCGGCGGCGCGGGCAACCAGCAGCAGCGCCGGGGCCGCGATCGCCAGCCGCCAGAACGCCGAGGAAAGCGGCCCGACATCGGCCAGCCGCACCAGCCACGGCCCGCACGCAAGGCACAGGTTGGCGAGCACCAGCCCGGCCAGCGCCAGCCGGACATGCCGTGCGCCGATGTGGCCAGCGGTGGAGGCGACCGACGCCGTGGCATCGCGCCCGTCCGGCGAGGAAGCTGTCATCCGGTCTTTTGTCCCGTACCACGGCGGGGCCGGGGCGTATGAATGGGTGGGCGGACGAAAGGCTGTCGTTCTTGTGCGGGCTTGCGTTCGCCGCCCCTCGTGTCGGGTCTGTTCCCGTTTGACAGGCGGTAGAGGCGGGCAGCGTCGGTCCTGCGGGAAGGGGGGCCCCCGGACAGGGGCGGGGGGGCGGCGGGGGAAAAAGAACCGCCCCACCTCCTCGGATTTTCCCGCGGGCGGACGGCGCCGCCCGGGAGGGGGGGCGGGCCGCGGCCGGCCGCCGAAAA
>NZ_VNIM01000189.1 GCF_007785815.1 Alterirhizorhabdus solaris
GCCCTCACCACGCCGCGTCTGGTGATCGCCGATGCGACGCGCGCGCTCGGCATCGGCGATCACCAGACGCGGCGTGGTGAGGGCGATGCCCTGGGCCAGCTCGTCCGCCGTCCACCAGCCGTTCAGCAGCACCGCGATGCCGCCCGCCTTGGCGATCGCCATATAGACGAGGATCCACGCCGGGCAGTTGCGCATCGCGATCGCCACCCTGTCCCCGCGCGCGATGCCCCGCCCGGCCAGCGCACGCGCCAGATCCTCGGACAGCGCATCGATTGCGGCGAAGCCCAGCCGCTCGTCCCCCGCCACGATCGCCACCGCATCGCCGCCGCGCGCGCAGGCCCAGCGGAACAGGTCCGCCAGCGTGCCCGGCAGCCCGGGCACGATCATCCGCCCGTCCGCGTCGGGCGCCACCGCCAGCATTCCGCCGGGGCCGGTGATGGCGGCCATCGCCGCGTCGAACCGGCGGTCGCTCTCGCTGGGCATCGCGCCTCTCCCGGTCTTTTCGTTCTTGTCGCGGGACAGTATGAGGACCAAAATCCGATCGGAACAAGCCCTTGCTCATCCCCTTCCTCGCCGATGCCAGCGCCGCCCTGCGGTGGGACAGCCTCGGCCTGTCGCCGGTCGCGCTCGATCTCGGCATCCTGCAGATCCGCTGGTATTCGCTGGCCTATATCGCCGGCATCCTCGTTGGCTGGTGGTATCTGCTGAAACTGATCGACCAGCCCGGCGCGCCGATGGCCCGCCGCCATGCCGACGACATGGTGTTCTACGCCACGCTGGGCATTCTGCTCGGCGGGCGACTGGCCTACGTGCTGTTCTACCAGCCGCAGATCTGGCGCCACCCGCTCGACGTGCTGAAATTGTGGGAGGGCGGCATGTCGTTCCACGGCGGCGTGATCGGCGTCACTGCGGGCATCATCCTGCTGGCCCGCAAGAACGGGCTGAACTGGCTGCGCATTCACGATTACGTCGCCTGCGTGGTGCCGTTCGGGCTGTTCTTCGGTCGCCTCGCCAATTTCGTGAACGGCGAGCTGTGGGGCCGGCCGACCGACGTGCCGTGGGCCGTCATCTTCCCCCGCGCGGGCGATCTGCCGCGCCACCCGAGCCAGCTCTACGAGGCCGGGCTGGAGGGCATCCTGCTGTTCTCCGTCCTGTGGTTCCTGTTCTGGAAGACGGACGCGCGTTACCAGCCGGGCAAGCTCGTCGGCACCTTCCTGCTCGGCTACGGCCTGTGCCGCTTCACCGTGGAATGGTTCCGCGAGCCGGATGCCGGGCTGGAGCATCTGAGCTGGGGGCTGACGATGGGCCAGACGCTCACCGTGCCGATGCTGATCGGTGGCGCGTGGCTGATCGCCACCGCCAAACGCCGCCGCGTGCGGGTGGAGCCGTTCGCCGGCGGCGAGAGCGTGGCGTGAACGGGCGCGCCCCTCGCCGGGCACACGGATGACCGACATTTCCGCCCGCCTCGAACGGCTGATCGCCGCCGCCGGGCCGATCCCGGTGGCGCTGTTCATGGCCGAGGCGAACACCGCTTATTACGCCGCGCGCGATCCGCTGGGTTCGGACGGCGACTTCATCACCGCACCCGAGATCAGCCAGATGTTCGGCGAGCTGACCGGCCTGTGCCTCGCCGACCTGTGGCAGCGCGCGGGCCGCCCCGACGCCGCTTACGCCGAGCTTGGCCCCGGGCGCGGCACGCTGGCGGCCGATGCGCTGCGCGCGATGCGCCCCGCCGGCCTCGCCCCGCCGGTCCATTTCGTCGAGACCAGCCCGGCGCTGCGCGAGAAGCAGGCCGAGCGGGTGGCCGGTGCGTTCTGGCACGACGATATTGCCACGCTGCCGGCGGATCGCCCGCTGCTCGTCGTCGCCAACGAGTTCTTCGATGCGCTGCCGGTGCGCCAGCTGATCGCCACCTATTCCGGCTGGCGCGAACGGTTGGTGACCCATGACGGCGAGGGCTTCGTCGCCGTGCCGGGCGCGGTGCCGTTCGATGCCGCCGTGCCCGCCCACCTTCGCCGCGCCGCGCCGGGCAGCATTCTGGAAACCTGCCCCGCCGCCGTCGCCATCACCCGTGCGCTCGCCGCCCGCATCGTGGCGCAAGGCGGGGCGGCGATCGTCATCGACTATGGGTATGCCGAACATGCCGCCGGGGATACGCTGCAAGCCGTTCACGCCCACGCCTACGCCGATCCGTTCGCGAAACCCGGCGCCAGCGACCTGACCGCCCATGTCGATTTCGCCGCGCTGGCGGCAGTGGCGGCGGCAGAGGGCGCGGTCGTCGCCGGCCCGGTCGATCAGGGCGCGTGGCTGGCGGCGCTCGGCCTGTCGACCCGCGCGGCGATGCTGGCGAAGGCCACCCCCGCCCGCGCCGCCGAGATCGAGGCTGCCCGCGCCCGGCTGGCCGATGCCGACCAGATGGGGACATTGTTCAAGGCGCTGGCGATCGTCGCGCCGGGGTGGCCGGCCCCGGCGGGGTTCGCGACGATCGACGACAGGGCCGCGCCGCCCGAAAGTCTTGCCCGGCCCGCCTGACAACATCGCACCCGCCCGCTAAGGCGGCGGGCATGACCATCGCCCCGATCACCAC
>NZ_VNIM01000190.1 GCF_007785815.1 Alterirhizorhabdus solaris
ATCATGGGGAGGGCATCTAGTAGGAACGGCGGCTCAGGTCATCCCGGCATGTCCGGTTCGCCATGCAGTCGTCATGCCGGGCCTGCGCCGGTATCCACGGCGCCGCAGCCACTACCGCCACCAGGGACAGGGCACGGCGCCCGGTGGCCCCCGCAAAAGGCCCGGGGCGCCGATCAGGAGCGGATGGTGCACGCCCCCTGTGCCGAACGAAGTCGAGGGACGAGGTGCGCCCGCGCCACATCCCTGCCCGGCCTCGCCCGGGGAGCGGAATCGCCGCCTCATCATCCATATCCTTCGGCGACGGGGGCTGGCTTTCCGCCCCCACACGCGGCATCGCGGAGGCTGAACGCACCCCGGAGACTGCCTTGCACCTGATCGAAACCATCCTCGGCTGGCTGGCCGGCCTGATCGTCGCGTTCATCTCGGCCACCGGGTATCTCGGCATCGTGCTGCTGATGGCGATCGAGTCAGCCTGCATCCCGCTCCCGTCGGAGGTCATCATGCCCTTCTCGGGCTACCTCGTCTCGACCGGGCGGTTCGATCTGTGGCTGGTGGCGACGGCCGGGGCGATCGGCTGCAACCTCGGGTCGATCCTGCCCTACGAGGCCGGGCGCCACGGCGGCCGCGTGGTGGTGGAGCGGTGGGGGAAATACATCTTCGTCGACACCCACGATCTCGATCGCGCCGAGCGCTTCTTCAGGCGGTTCGGCAGCATCGCCGTGCTGATCGGGCGGCTGCTGCCGGTGGTGCGCTCGTTCATCGCGTTGCCGGCGGGCGTGGCGCGGATGCCGCTGGTGCGGTTCCACGTCTATACCTTCGTCGGATCGTGGCCGTGGTGCTTCGGCCTCGCCTGGGTGGGGCGCGAGCTGGGCGTCCACTGGAACAGCGATCCGCGGATCAAGGCGCTGTTCCACCGGGCGGACCTCATCATCGGCGTCTCCATCGTGCTGGCGGTCGGTTATTTCATCTACCGCCGCATGGCACGCCGCCGGGCGGGTCGGGCATGATCGGGCGGCTGGCCCGGCCGGACGGGGTGCGCCTCGCCGTCGATCACCGGCAGGGGGAGGCACCGACGATCGTGTTCCTGCCGGGTTACATGTCCGACATGACGGGATCGAAGGCGCTCGCGCTCGATGCGTGGGCCGCGACGCATGGCCGGGCGATGCTGCGACTGGATTATGCCGGTTGCGGCGACAGCGAGGGGGCGTTCGAGGACGGGACGCTCACCCGCTGGCGCGACGACGTGCTGCACGCGATCGATACGCTCGCTTCCGGGCCGCTGCTGCTGGTTGGCTCGTCGATGGGCGGGTGGCTGATGCTGCTGGTGGCGCTGGCGCGGCCCGATCGGGTGGCGGGGCTGGTCGGCATCGCCGCCGCGCCCGACTTCACCGACTGGGGTTTCGACGAAGCGCAGCGCACGCGCCTGATCGCTGACGGGCGGATCGAAGAACCGTCGGATTATGGCGACGCGCCCTATGTCACCACCCGCGCCTTCTGGGAGAGCGGGCAGGCGAACCTGCTGCTCGGCGGGCCGATCCCGCTCGACTGCCCGGTGCGGCTGCTGCACGGGCAGGCCGACGTGGACGTGCCGTGGAAGGTGTCGCTGCGCCTTGCCGCCGCGCTCCGTTCAGCCGACGTGCAGGTGCATCTGGTGAAGGATGGCGACCATCGCCTCTCGCGTCCGCAGGATATCGCCCTGCTGATCGCCACCGTCGAGAGGCTGCTGGAGGCCCTTTGATTCCGCTGCTGCTCGCTCTCGCCGCCACCGCCACCGCGCCGGCCGATACCGCCACCCGCTTCGATACCTGCGCCCTGCTGGCCCGCACGGATCCGGCCAAGGCCGTGGCACAGGCCGATGCGTGGCGCGTCGGCGGTGGCGGGCTGCCCGCGCGCATGTGCCTGGGCCTGGCCTATTCGGCGCAGGAACGCTTCGGTCCTGCGTCGATCGCGTTCGAGCAGGCCGCGCGCGAGGCGGAAATCCAGCGCGACGGCCGCGCCGCCGCCCTGTGGGTGCAGGCCGGCAACGCCGCGCTGGCCGATAACGATGCCGGCAAGGCGCGCGGCTTTCTCGATCGGGCGCTCGCGCTGCCGGTGCTGTCGTCGGCCCAGCGCGGCGAGGCGTACCTCGATCGCGCCCGCGCGCAGGTGGCGGTCGGCTACATGGATGCCGCGCGCACCGATCTTGATTCGGCGCTGAAGCTGGTGCCGGGCGATCCGATGGCGTGGCTGCTCTCCGCCACGCTCGCCCGCCGGCAGGGCGACGGCGTGCGCGCCACCAAGGACATCGCCGAGGCCGTCCGCCTTGCACCGAAGGAAGCGCCGATCGCCTACGAACAGGGCAATATCTCCGCGCTGCTCGGCAAGGCGGATGAAGCGAAGGCGGCGTGGACGCGGGCGACCGCCATGGATGCGGAAAGCCCCGCCGGTCGCGCCGCCGCGATGGCACTTGCGGGCAGGACCAGCGATCCCGGCACGCCCGGCGATGCCGCCAAGACCCGCGACTGAGGCTTTCCCCCGCCCCGCCCGGCCCCTACA
>NZ_VNIM01000191.1 GCF_007785815.1 Alterirhizorhabdus solaris
GTAAGCGTGGCCTGAAGACGCGTGTTACGCGGCTTGCGTGATGTTCTGATCCGTTGCGGTGGGCCAGTTCCATGGCATGAGTTCGTCCCAGCGGCTGGCGGGCCAGTCGTGGGCGATCTTCGCGATGACGTCGGTGATATACGCTTCCGGGTCGACGCCGTTGCCTTTGCAGGTTTGGATGACGGTGTAGATCGCAGCGGCCCGTTCGCCGCCTGCTTTCGAGCCGGCGAACAGCCAGTTGCGGCGACCGACGGCAACCCCGCGCAGTGCGCGTTCGGCGATATTGTTGTCGATCTCCAGTCGCCCGTCGTCGAGGAACCGGCAGAGCGCCGGCCAGCGCCTGGTGCCATAGGCGATGGCCTTGGCCATGTCGGACTTGGACGACAGGCGGTGAAGGGCAGCGTCGAGCGCGTCACGCAAGGCGGCAACCATGGGCTTGGTTCGGTCATGCCGCGCACGGTGCCGGACATCTGGCGGCTGACCGCGCACCTCGGCCTCAATGGCATAGAGCGCGCCAATGCGCTTGAGGATGTCGGTGGTCAGCGGCGTGGGTGAGCGTTCATGCAGGTCGAACACCTTGCGTCGGAAGTGTGCCCAGCACGCCACCTCGGTGACGCCGCTGCGGTACAGGCCGTCATAACCAGCATAGGCATCTGCCTGGAGGAAGCCGCGAAAGCCGGCGAGATGCGCCTGCGGATGAGCACCGGTCCGGTCGGTGGTGAAGCGATACCATGTCGCAGGCGGCGTCGGGCTGCCAGACGCGCGGTCATCGGTCGCGTAAACCCACAGCCTTCCGGTCGCGGTCTTGCCCCGGCCGGGGTCGAGCACCGGCACTGGTGTATCGTCGGCGTGGATCTTGTCGGCCTCGAGCACCGCATCACGGATGCGGCTGACGACGGGGTCGAGCAGAGCAGCAGCTTGTCCCGTCCAGCGGGCCAGCGTCGAGCGGTCGATGTCGAGGCCCTGCGCAGCCATCATCTCGGCCTGACGGTAGAGCGGCAGATGGTGGTCGAACTTCGCGACGACCACATGCGCCAGCGTGGCGAACGTTGCCTTGCCACGCGCGACGGCGCTGACCGGCGCCGGTGCCTGGACGATCTTCTCGCACCGTCGGCAGCTGTACTTTGGCCGGACCTGCCGGACGACGCGCCAGCGCACTGGCATGACGTCGAGCATCTCGTGCGCATCCGCGCCCAGGCGGCGCAGCGTGCCGCCGCAGTCTGGGCAGGTGCAGGCGCCGGAGGCGGGCTCGTGGACGATCTCCTCGCGCGGTAGGTGGTCCGGCAGGTTGCGCACCGGTACCGGCCGCATCGGCGTATCGACCGCAGTGGCCTCGACGTCGGCAACGGCGCTTTCCGTCTCCAGTTCTTCGAGCGCCAGTTCGAGCTGCGCGATCTCGCGGTCCAGCTTCTCCGACGACGCGCCGAACTGCATCCGCTGCAGCCTGGCGATCTGCCCGCGTAACGTGTCGATGAGCAGGTCGCGGGCGGCGAGCGCGGCATTGGCGCGGGCGAGCGAAGCCTCCAGCGCGGCGATCCGCGCATCGATATCAGACGGGGCAGCGAACGCTTCCGACATCTCGGTTATATAGCAGAGTGCGACCCGACGAGCGAACAGAACCCACGCAAAACAGCCGTTCTTATCCTGCCAATGTCGGCACGAACGTCCGCTCCGGCCGGCGCCAGTCGATGCCTTCCAGCAGCATCGACAGCTGCGCCGGCGTCAGCGTCACCGTGCCGGTTGCCGTTACCGGCCAGACGAAGCGGCCGCGGTCGAGCCGCTTGGAGAACAGGCACAGACCTTGGCCGTCGAACCATAGCAGCTTGACCAGATGACCGCGCTTGCCCCGGAACGCGAACAGCGCGCCCGAATGCGGGTTCTCGGACAGCACCTGCTGGACCAGCACCGCAAGCCCATCGAACCCCTTGCGCATGTCGGTGACGCCGCACGCCAGGAAAACCCGCGTCGGCAATGGCACCGGGTTCATCCCAGCACCGACAGCACTCGCGCCAGCGCGCCTGCGTCCACCGCAGCGTCTACGCTCACCCGCACCCCGCCCGGTAGGTCGATGCGGATGAGGCCAAGTGCGGGCGCCGACGGCTGCGCCGCAGGTGCGGTGCTCTCGACCCTGGCCATCTGCACCTCGGCAAACGCCGGAAGCGCGGGCAATGTGCCGGCCAGCAGACCCAGCCGCGCCTGCTTGCGCCATGTGTAGACCAGCCCGCTCGACAAATCGCGTCGCCGCAGGACATCACGAACCCGGACACCAGGCCGAAACGCATCCGCCAGGATCTCCAGCTTCTCCGCATCCGACCAATTGCGCCGACCCGATACTCGGCCAACCATTTCCACCAGACCAGTCGTACGAGCACTCGTACGACCAGTCTCAGACCCGAAAACTTCCCGCACCAACATCGCCCTCACAAAGGCGACAAACATCACGGCCACGGCTGCCCAGGCAAGGCGGCCTGCAAACCACGCTTACG
>NZ_VNIM01000192.1 GCF_007785815.1 Alterirhizorhabdus solaris
GATGCCGGCGGCGGTGGCCTGCGGATCGGCGGCGGCGGGCAGGCGCACGCGGTAGCGCGTGTTGAACAGGCTGCCCGGCTGCACCAGCCCGGTGGCGCGGATGCCCGCCATGTCGGCCAGCGCCACCGGGCCAAGGGTGAAGCCCTCGCTCAGCCGGTCCGGCTCGTCCGCGATCAGCCCGATCACGCGCAGCCGCGCCTCGCCGATGCGGATGCTGTCGCCCACGCGCACGCGCAGCCGTTCGGCCAGCGCCGGGGCGATCGCCACGCTCGCGCCGGTGGGCCGCGCTGTCAGCGCCCCGGGCGCCAGTTTCAGCGTGCCATAAAGCGGATAGGCGTCATCCACCCCCTTCAGCTCGGCCAGAACCGCCTCCGCGCCGTCGGTGCGCGAGGCCATCGCCCGCATCCGCACCGTCTCCGACACGCGGCCAAGCCGGTCGAAGGCGGCGCGCTCGGCCGGGTCGGCGCGACGCTGCACCGTCTGGAACTGCACGTCGCCGCCCAGCAGCACGCGCCCGCGCCCTTCCAGTGCACCGAGGATGGAGGACGACAGACTGCCCACCCCCGCGATCGCCGCCACGCCGAGGAACAGGCACAGCGCCAGCAGCCGCAGCCCGGCGATACCGCCGCGCAGTTCCCGCAGCGCCAGCCGCCAGGCGAGGCTCAAGCCGGGTCGCCCGACAAGGGGTCGCCCGACGGCGCGTCCGCCACGATTCGCCCGTCGCGCAGGGTGACGGTGCGGTCGCAGCGCGTCGCCAGCGCCGCGTCGTGGGTAATCATCACCAGCGTCGCGCCGGTCTCGCGCTGGCGGGCGAACAGCAGATCCATGATCGTCTCGCCGGTGGCGGCATCGAGGTTGCCGGTCGGCTCGTCGGCGAAGATCAGCGCGGGGTGGCAGGCGGTGGCGCGGGCGATCGCCACGCGCTGCTGCTCGCCGCCGGAAAGCTGCATCGGATAATGGCCGGTGCGATGACGCAAGCCCACCGCGTCCAGTTCCGCGCGGGCCAGTGCGAAGGCGTCGGCATGGCCGGCCAGTTCCAGCGGCACCGCGACATTCTCCAGCGCGGTCATCGTCGGCAACAGGTGGAAGGCCTGCAGGATGATGCCGATCCGCCCGCGCCGCGCCAGCGCCAGCTGGTCCTCGCCGAGTGTGCCAAAATCGGCGCCGGCCACATGGATCGTGCCCCCGCTCGCCCGCTCCAGCCCGGACAGCACCGCCATCAGCGAGGACTTGCCCGAGCCGGACGGCCCGAGCAGCGCGAGCGTATCGCCCCGGCGGACGGTAAGGTCGATCCCGCGCAATATCTCCACCCGCGCCGGCCCCTTGCCGAGCGACAGGGTGACATCGCGGGCATCGATGACGATATCGGGGGCTGAGATCGACAGAAGGGAATTCCAATTGCGCGAATGGCTTCGGTCATATGGGTGGCGGCGGGCACTTGTCCATGTCGCGGGCGCGCTTTCGCTGGCGGGCGCGGCCCCGGCGCTGGCGGCCGACAAGCTGGTGCTGGCGTTCGGCGACAGCCTGACCGCCGGCTACGGGCTGAAACCGAACGAGTCGTTCCCCGCCCAGCTCGAAGCGAGCCTGCGTCGGCAGGGCGTGGCCGCGCGGGTGCACAATGCCGGGGTGTCGGGCGATACCACGGCGGGCGGCAAGGCGCGGCTGGCGTGGGTGCTGAACGCGCTGAAGGCGAAACCCGATCTCGCCATCGTCGAACTGGGCGCCAACGACATGCTGCGCGGGCTGCCGGTGGCACAGGCGCGCGGCAACCTCGATGCGATCCTCGGCGAGTTGCAGCGGCGGCGCATCCCGGTGCTGCTGGCGGGCATGCGTTCCGCCCCCAACATGGGCCGCGCCTATGTGGCCGGGTTCGAGGGCATGTATCCGACGCTGGCGGGGAAGTACCGCGCCGGCCTCTACCCCTTCTTCCTCGACGGCGTGACCGGCCAGCGTGGGCTGACCCTGCCGGACGGGCTGCACCCGACCGCACGCGGCGTGGGGGTGATCGTGCGCGGGATCACGCCCAGGGTGAAGGCGGCACTGGCGCGCTGACATGAAAAACCCCGCCGGTCGCAGGACCGGCGGGGGTTTCTCTCAGCCCAGGCCGCGCCTCCACGGCGGCGGGCGCCCGGCGTTTCGGCGGGGGGACCGGCGGGGCGGCCCCCCCCCCGGCCGGCGGTCGTGCCCGCCGGCTTGTCGGCGCGGCCCTCCGTGGCGGTGCCGGGCCGGCCCAACACCCCCCCGCGGACCAGTTGGCGTCGCGACCACCTTAGGCTGGGGAGCATCACCGGTCACGCGGGGCCCATGGTGCGCCCCCCCTCAGCGACCGCATTGGCTCGGTTTATCCGCGGTGGGGGCGGAACGGGGCGGACCGCTCGTCTTGTCACCGACGGGAAAGGTGGAGACCGGCTTTTATACACATCTTCAGCTGGCGGCGAATGCG
>NZ_VNIM01000193.1 GCF_007785815.1 Alterirhizorhabdus solaris
GGGCTGGTGAACGTGCGGCGGCGGCTGGCCGCGCTCTACGGCAAGGCGGGCACGCTGGCGGCCGGGGCGGAGGCGGACGGATTCGTCTCGCGCATCAGGCTTCCGGCGCAGGCCGGGGCGCCGGTCGACGCCTGACCACCGCCTTGCCGGCGCGGTGATCGCTATGGCACGCTCGGCTATCGGGGGTTGGGGTTCGTGACGACGATGCGGGTGTTGCTGGTGGACGACGAGGCGCTGGCGCTTTCGCGGCTGGAAACGCTGCTCGGCGAGATCGACGGGGTCGAGCTGGTCGGCACCGCGCGCAATGGGGAGGAAGCGCTGGCGGCGATCGCCCGGCATCGTCCCGATCTCGTCATCCTCGATATCCAGATGCCCGGTCGCGACGGCCTGCGCGTGGCGGCGGACCTGCCGGCCGAGGGGCGACCCGAGATCATGTTCGTCACCGCGCACGAGCGTTATGCCCCCGACGCGTTCGACGTGGACGCGGTGGATTACCTGCTGAAACCCGTGCGGTTCGACCGCCTGCGCCAGTCGATCGACCGCGCCCGCCGCCGCCAGGCGTTGCGCGCGCAGGCGGCGCGCGCCGGCGTGCTGGAGGAGCGGATGCTGCAGGCCGCGACCGCCCCGGCGCGTGACGGGATCGTCTTCTGGGTGCCGGAGCGCAACGGCCAGCGGCGCGTGCCGCTTGAGGCGATCGAGTGGATCGAGGCGGCGCGCGATTACGTGCTGCTGCATACCGACGTGCGGAGCCATATGCTGCGCACGACGATGGCGGGGCTGGAGGCGCGTCTGGCCGGCGGCGACCTGCTGCGTGTCCACCGCTCCGCCTTCGTCCGCCCGGCCAGGGTCCGCGAGGTCCAGCGGTCCGGCCGTTCGGTGACGCTGCTGCTGGAGGGCGGCGCCACGGTGCAGGTGGGGCCGAGCTATCTGCCCGTCGTGGAGCGCGCGCTCGGGCTGGGCAGTTAGGCGGCGCTGCGCGGCCCGGCGTCGGGCAACGGCCGTGGCCGATGATTCTCGTCCAGCGCGACGAAGGTGAACAGCCCGCTCGTCACCCGTTGCTCCTCCACCATCCTGTCGCGTCGGGCGAAGACCTCGATCCGGATCGCCAGCGACGTCCGGCCGCGCCGCTCGACATCGGCATAGACCGAGATCAGATCGCGCAAGAGGATCGGGGAGAGGAACTCCATCGCGTCGATCGCGACGGTGGCGACCGGTCCCTGCGCCTCCCGCCCGGCGACGATGCCGCCCGCGATGTCCATCTGCGCCAGAACCCAGCCGCCGAAGATATGGCCGTTGGTGTTGATGTCGGCGGGGCGGGGCACCACCCGCAGCACCGGGTCGCGTGTCGTCTGGTCGTTCATCGCCAATCCTCCGGGTTGGACGCCACGTCTTCGTCGTGGCCGCTGCCGGAACTGAGAAACGCCGCCATCATCAGTCCCGTCGCCAGCAGCACGGTGAAGCCGACGCCGGCGACCGTGGCGATCACCATGTGGACCGTCATCAGGCCGCCTTCGACATGCAGCCATGCCAGCGCCGCCGCCACCGCCAGCACGGCGACAAGCAGCATCCACCGCATCAGCCGGCGATAACGCGCCCAGGCCGCGGCAGCGACGGCGGGATCGGACAGTCCATGTTTCGGTGGCATCATGGGTTCCATTTGGCCCGTTCGCATGGGATCATCAAGTATGCCGCCGCCACCCGAGCGGCGTGTCGGAGAGAGAAGGAGGCGGACATGACCATCGCAGCGATACTCGGTCATCAGGATCGCGACGTCATCACCGTGGATGGCACGATGAAGGTGTCGGCAGTGGTGCAACTGCTGGCCGAGCGGCGGATCGGCGCGGTGCCGGTGGTGCGTGACGGCACGGTCGACGGGATCATTTCGGAGCGGGACATCTTGTACCGGCTGGCGCGCGAGGGGGCCGCGATCCTCGACCGGCAGGCTTCCGAGGTGATGACCACGCCGGCGATCACGGTGACGAGCGACCTGCCGATCATGTCCGCGCTGGGCCTGATGACCAAGCGGCGCATCCGCCATCTGCCGGTGGTGCAGGACGATCGCCTGATCGGCTTCGTCTCTATCGGGGATCTGGTGAAGATCCGGATCGACCGGATCGAGGCCGAGGCCGTGGCGATGCGAGATTATATCCAGAATGCGTGAACCGGCCGGCGCATCCCCCACGCGGCTGGTGCGTTGGGCGCGCGGAATTTTCGCCGGGTAACGCTGGTTACACGTCCTTGTCGTGTGGGTGTCGTAATTTTGTGCTTGCGGTGAGGTGAGTCGTTGGGTAGAGGGTTGTTCATCGGAACGGGGAGCGGCCTTCGAGGCGCTTTTCACTTCTTGATGGTATCGGAGC
>NZ_VNIM01000194.1 GCF_007785815.1 Alterirhizorhabdus solaris
GTGGTGCCCTGCGCCAGCACCGGGGAGGCACCGCCGGCCGATGCGACGAAGCCGACGCAGGAGAGGGCGAGGAGGCTCGTTCGGTTCGCGTCGGCGCGATGCAACATGTGGATGATCCCTTTGTTCCGGTTTTCCGGGTTCGTTGCTCCACTATTGCTAAGGATTATCATCGTCAACGACTAATGAGAGTCATTCGCGTAAGCGCACGGCTGGTGCCGGAATGTTCAGGCCTTGCGGGCGAACTCCGCTTCGACCGTCGCCGCCAGATCGGAGAGTTGCCCGCGCTCTGCCTCGCTCAGATCGCGGGGGCGGGTATCGAGGATGCAGAGCGTGCCGATGGGCTGCCCGTCGGGTGCATGGATCGGCGCGCCTGCGTAGAAGCGGATGCGTGGATCGGCGGTGACCAGCGGGTTGTCGCGGAAGCGTGTGTCGGCGAACGTATCCGGCACTACCAGCATCGCCCGCGCCGCCACCGCATGCGCGCAGAACGAGCTTTCGCGCGGCGTTTCGCACAGGTCGGTGCCGGTGGTCGACTTGAACCACTGCCGGTCCGCATCGACGAGGCTGATGACCGCCACCGGCACTCGGAACAGCGCCGCCGCCAGTCGCGTCAGCCGGTCGAAGCGTTCCTCCGGCGGCGTATCGAGCAGGCCGAGTGCATGCAGCGCCCCCAGCCGCGCCGCCTCGTCCGCCGGGATGGCGGCGCGTGCCCAGTGGCATTCGGCGCGCATCAGCCAGGTGCGGATGCGGGTGCGGGCATATTCGCACGACCACGGCTCGTCGAGCCGGTCCACCGCCACGTCGCCCGTCGGCCCCTCGCCGGCCAGCAGCACGATCGGCACGCCGGCCCGGTCCTGCCCGGCCAGCAGGCCGATCACCGCGCCGGTTTCCGCCAGCCCGCTTTCCACGAGCACCAGCCCCGGGCGAAGGTCGCCGGCCAGTCGTGCGGCCTCGGCCATGTCGCCCGTGTGGACCAGCCGGATCGGCTCGTCGGCGAGCGCGCGGGCGATCCGGTCGGTGATGCTGCCCTCGGCCGCGATCAGCAGCACGCGCGGCACCTCGCCGGCCGGGCCCTCGCGGATCGCATCCTGCCCGCCGGCCTCGGGCGTGGCGACGGGCAGGTCGTGGTTGCCGAGGTCGATCACCATGCCCTCGGCGGCGGCGATGATGTCGATATCGGGCGCCGCCCGCCGCAGGTCCGCCACCGCCGCGTCGATCGCCTCGTCGCTGCGCATCGGATCATGGTGGGTCAGCACCAGCCGCCTCACCCCGGCGGTGCGGGCGACGACCGCCGCATAATCGATCGTGCTGTGCCCCCAGCCGCGCTTGGCGGCATATTCGGCGGCGAGATACTGCGCGTCGTGGATGATGAGATCGGCCCCGGCCATGAAGCCGGCATGGGCCAGATCCTCGTCCTCCAGCGCCACCGCGCCCGATCCCGCGTCCGCCTCGTGCGGTTCGTGATCGCAGGCATAGACGAGCGTCGCGCCGTCCGCCTCGATGCGGAACGCCAGCGTGAGCGCGGGGTGGTTGAGGTAGCGCGTGTGGATCGTGAAATCCTCGACGGTGAAGCGTCCCTCGCCGAGATTGTTATAGTCGACCCGCGCCGCGAACGCCTCCGGCGTCACCGGGAAATAGGTATATTCCATCTGCCCGGCCAGCGTGTCGCGCAGCGACTCGCCGAAGCCCTGCGGCGCGTAGAGATCCCATTCGTGGCCCGGCACGAAGAACGGGGTGAAGAAGGGGATGCCCTGGATGTGATCCCAATGGGTGTGGCTGATAATCATGTGCCCGCGCGACGGCTTGCCCTCGCGCATGATCGCCTGCCCCAGTTCGTGCCCGCCGGTGCCGCAGTCGATCACCAGCCGGGTGCCGCGCGCCGAGGTGACCTCCACGCACGAGGTGTTGCCGCCGTAGCGCAAGGTGCTGGGGCCGGGCTTCGCCAGCGATCCGCGCGTACCCCAGAAACGCAACCGCACCGCCGCTCTCCCCCTCGCCGCGCACCGCCTGCCCCGCACGCGGCGCGCCGATCGACCGGGAGGATTAGAGGCGCTTCCCTCCTGTTTTTCAATCGGCATGGCGGGCGCGGAAAGCCGGGGCGGCCGGCGCGCGCATCGCGTTTCGCGCGATGCCAGGGCGATGGTCCGGTCAGCCGCTGCCTCGGAGGGGCGGTGCCGGCGCCCGACATGACCGCGCCGCCGGAGGGCCGGCGGCGCGGGGTGGCGCTCGTTCGGGTCAGAGCGCCTTGGCGGCGGCCGGTGCCACGGTGCCGGCCGGCGTGGCGGTGGCCGCCGGTGCGACTGCGGCGGCCGGTTGCTGCGCGGGCGGCGGCGGCGGTGCGTCCGGCCC
>NZ_VNIM01000195.1 GCF_007785815.1 Alterirhizorhabdus solaris
AGCCCTCGCATCCGCCCCTTCACCTCGCGCAGCGACGAGGCCCAGAGCTCCAGCGTCCTCTCGATCGATGCACCCGTCATCCACGGCCTCCCTACCATGGAGACCTATTGATTCAGAGTTTCCTCCAATGCGCAACTGTAATGCTAGGCTCAGGACCTGTTAAATTGCTTGCGGAGATGCGAATCGATTGATTCAATGGTGGGGCCGGTCGACGATGATTTTCTCGCACGGCAGCGTGGTACAAGTGCCGATGGCGCCGGACTCCTTGGCGAGGCGCTCCACTGTCCAGTCGGCGAACTGCCTGTGTGACGAGGGCATGTGCTCGGGCGTCGTCGCATGGTGTGGTCTGTTTTGCTCTGCCGTTAAAAATTGATATTTTAGCAAAATAGACTAGTATTATTCCCTCAATGACTGATATATTTTGATTAACAATAAATAATGAAGGAGTTTGTATGCGTTACTGTTACGAATGTAACGTAAACAGGGGAAATCGCTCGTCTCTTGGTGACTTAATAATAGAGGATTATCCGCCGGCAGTATATTGGAAGAGAGATTTCATTGAATTGCGCATAAACTATATAAAAATACTCTCTCTCCTGCTAGAACGGTCTGTCGTTCCGGCTTCTGACATTGTATCCCTGCTTGGCAGCAGGAGTACGGTTAACTCTCTACGGGCGATCATGACAAGATTGCGACGACATCTTCCGTCAGAAATTAAGATTAAATCTGTTTATGGACAGGGCTACCAAATAAGTGTCGGCAACATTTATGTTGAGGAAGACTTGTAGTATAATAGTAAACTTAGTGTCATTTGATAGTTTGTGATAGCCGAAACATTATAAATTGACTCGCTTTTAAAAAGCGACCTCCACGGACCGGGCTAACGTTACAGTTGGGACCTTTGATCGTCCTCTTAATCAATGGGTCGCCATGCAGAGGAGGTTGTGGTCACAGTAGCATCGATCGAGACGACGCTGGAGCTTTGGGCATCCTCGCTGCGCGACGTAAAGGCACGGATGCGGCCATTGTTCGGCCAAGCGCGTGTTGCGGCATCGGCGAACAATTTCCCGGACGGATTGCTGGGTGACGAGCGTCGCAAAACCGGGTGGATGCGTGCCGAGGCGGCGGCGCGCAGGCCCGTGGCGGCAGCAGGCTATCCTGGGGCGCGGGCGGTGGGATGCGGACGCCTTTGCGACATCGTGCGCGACTATGCGCTTGAGCGCTTGGGGGCTGATGATGTGGTGATGGTCATCGACGAGACCGGGTTCCTGAAGCAGGGCAAGGCGTCGTACGGCGTGGGACGTCAGTAAAACCGGGTTGGCCGGCAAGGTGACCAACTGCCAGATCGGCGTATTCGCCGCCTATGTCTCGGCCAAAGGCCACGCCTTCGTCGACCGGACGCTGTATCTGCCAAAGAATTGGGCGACGGATCCGGCACGGCTGGCGAGCGCGCATGTGCCCGAAGGCACGCCGTTTGCGACCAAGGCAACACTGGCGGTGGAGATGATCGGACGGAGATGGCGGTGACGCTGTTTCTGGGGCCGGTGGTCGGTAGCCAAGGCTGCTGTGCGGACGGACGGTGTTGTAATGCCGCCGCCAGACTTCGATCAGCACCTTCGCCTCGGCGAGGCTGTAGAAGATCTCGTCGTTGAGCAATTCGTCGCGCAGCGACAACGTCAGGTCCGAGATTACCCGACGCAGCCGCAGATCTTCCTTCTCCAGATCCTTCATCCGCCGCGCGTGGTCGGTCTTCAGCCCACTATATTTCTTGCGCCAGCGGTAGTACGTCTGCTCGCTGACAGCGATCCGCCGACACGCTTCGGCAGTCGATGCGCCCTGCGCCAATACGATCTCAACCTCAAGTCTCGTCGATGAACACCAGGCGCTCGGGGCCAAGATCGAGCTGCCCTTCGAACCAGGCCTCGCGCGCGCTCAGGACATTGGGGCGATCCTGCTCGACCGCGTGCCCGGTCCTTTTTGCGCGTGATCCCGTGTCGGGCAAACAAGAGGTGCAGCGTCGAGATCGCCACCGTCTCCCCCGCCTGACTCAACTCGCGACGCAACTCGTCCAGCGTGAGGTCCCGCCATGCTTCGTGCAGCGCCAGCACCGTCTCCCGATGCGCTTCGATCCGCCGCGACCGCGTGTCCCCAGCCTGCGGCTTGGCGGCGTAGGTGAAGGCATCGAGGCTTTCGCCGATGACCCGCCAGAGCTGTTCGACGGTGCGTGCGGCTGCTTTACGCAGCAGCGTCTTGAGCTTGGCGAAGGCGTTCTCGATCGGATTGAAGTCGGGCGAGTATG
>NZ_VNIM01000196.1 GCF_007785815.1 Alterirhizorhabdus solaris
GTCCAGCATTCCCCTTATGCCGAGCGCGGTCGAGGCCCCCTTCGCGCGAGGCGAGGCGTCACGACCGCGCGCCTCGCCTATGCCGGGGGCAGGGATAGCCTACTCGGGCACCTTCAAGCCGGTCCATTTCGCCACGAACGCCCACAGGTCGGCATATTCCTCGATCACCTTGTCGGTCGGTTTGCCACTGCCGTGGCCGGCGCGCGTCTCGATGCGGATCAGGTGGGGCTTGTCGCCGATGTCGGCCGCCTGCAACGCGGCGGCATATTTGAAGCTGTGGCCCGGCACCACGCGATCGTCGGTATCGGCGGTCGCCACCATGATCGCGGGATACGCCTTGCCGGCGCGGATGTTGTGATAGGGCGAATAGGCGCGCAGCACGCGGAAATCCGCCTCCTTCGACGGATCTCCATAATCGTCCACCCAGTAGCGACCGGCGGTGAAGCGGTCGAAGCGCAGCATGTCCATCACCCCCACGCCGGGGATGGCGGCGGCGAACAGATCCGGCCGCTGGTTCACGACCGCGCCTACCAGCAGCCCGCCGTTGGAGCGACCGGAGAGCGCCAGCCCGTCCTTGCTCGCGATCCCTTGCGCAACCAGATATTCGGCTGCCGCGATGCAGTCGTCGAACACGTTCTGCTTGTTGGCGAGGCGACCGCCATCGTGCCATGCGTTGCCATACTCACCGCCGCCGCGAAGGTTGGCCACCACATAGGTGCCGCCCATCTCAACCCATTGCAGCACGGCCGGCGAGAAGCCGGGGGTCAGCGAGATGTCGAACCCGCCGTAGCCGTAGAGGATGGTCGGCGCCGGGCCGGTCGCATCTTTCCGCCGGATCACGAACATCGGCACGCGGGTGCCGTCCTTCGAGGCGTAGAACCGCTGCTCGACCGTGAAGGCGGCGGGATCGAACGCCACCTTCGGCGCGCGGAACACGCTGTCACGGCCGGTCGCGGCGTCGAGCGTGTGGATCGAGGTCGGCACCGCGTAGCTGCCATAGCTGTAGAACAACGTGGGATCGGCGTGGGTGCCCTCGCCCAGCATTACCGTGCCGATGCCGGGCAGCGCCACCGTGCCGGCCGCCCTGCCGTCCAGCGTGGCGAGACGCACTTCGCTCTTGGCGTCGCGCAGGTAGGAGAGGACGAGCCGGTCGCCGGCGATCGTCGCCTCCTCTAGCTTGGCTTCGCCCTCCGGCACGATCTCGCGCGGGGTGGGCGTTGCGGCCTCTACGTCGATCGCGACGATGCGCTGGCGCGGGGCGGCCAGATCGGTGAGGAAATAGAAGGTCTGCCCGACCGAGCCGACCAGCGCCCAGCTGTTCTCCAGCCCGCGCACCAGCGTGCGGGGCGCCGCCTTGGGGGCGGCGAGGTCGATCAGCGTCAGCTCGAAACGCGCGTCGGTGCCTTCGCTCGACCGGACGAGCAGCCAGCGCCCATCCTCGGTCACTTCGGCGACGTGGTTCAGCTTCGGCCGGTCCGGGGTGGCGAACATCTGCCGGTCGGCGGACTGCGGCGTGCCGATCGCGTGATACCAGACCGCCTGGTTCAGGTTGAGCGACTGGAAGGTCGCGCCGCCCTCGGGAGCCGGAAAGCGCGAGTAGAAGAAACCCGCACCGTCCTTCGCCCATGCGAGGCCGGTGAACTTGGCCCACTGCACGTCGTCGGACTGCACCGCGCCGGTCGCGACGTCGAGCACCTTCAGCGTGCGCCAGTCGGTGCCGCCGTCCTGCACGGCATACACCAGCCGCTTGCCGTCGTCGGAGGCTTTCCATTCGGCCAGCGCGGTGGCGCCGTCCTTGGCCCAGGCGTTCGGGTCGATCAGCAGCCGGGGCGTGCCCGCCGCGCCTTCCTGCACATACAGCGGCGACTGGTTCTGGAGGCCGGTGTTACGCTGGTAGAAGATGCGCTTGCCCGCCCGTTCGGGCAGGCCGAAGCGCTCGTAATCCCACAGCGTCTTCATCCGGCGCTCGATCGCGGCGCGGCCGGGCAGGGTGGACAGATAGTCGGCGGCCAGCTTGCTCTGCACCGTCACCCAGTCGCGCACCTGCGGATCGGTGCGGACGTCGTTTTCCAGCCAGCGATAGGGATCGGCGATGGTCTCGCCGAACAGCGTCTCGCGCACGGTGCCGCGCGGTGTCTGCGGATAAGGCGGCGTGGGCGAAGACGGCATGGGGGCACTCTTGCTGGCGGGGCGGGCG
>NZ_VNIM01000019.1 GCF_007785815.1 Alterirhizorhabdus solaris
GCCGTCTTCTCGGCCCCCGGTCCCTTGCGCGGGCATGTGACGGTGCCGGGCGACAAGTCGATCTCGCACCGCTCGCTGATGCTGGGCGCGCTGGCGGTGGGCGAGACGGTGGTGGAAGGCATGCTGGAAGGCGAGGACGTGATCGCCACCGCGCAGGCGATGCGGGCGATGGGCGCCACGGTGGAACGCGACGGCGACGGCCGCTGGCACATCCACGGCGTGGGCGTGGGCGGGCTGCTGCAACCGGCCACCGCGCTGGACATGGGCAATTCCGGCACCTCCACCCGGCTGCTGATGGGGCTGGTCGCCAGCCACCCGATCACCGCCACCTTCATCGGCGACGCCTCGCTGTCCAGGCGGCCGATGGGCCGGGTGATCGAGCCGCTGTCGCGCATGGGCGCCGCCTTCACCGCCTCGCCGGGGGACCGGCTGCCGCTGATGCTGCGCGGCCTCTGCCCGGCGGTGCCGATCGAGTATCGCCTGCCCGTCGCCTCGGCGCAGGTGAAGTCGGCGATCCTGCTCGCCGGCCTCAACACCCCCGGCATCACCCGCGTGATTGAGCCGGTGCCCACGCGCGACCACAGCGAGCGGATGCTGCGCGGCTTCGGCGCGGATCTGACGGTGGAGGTGCAGGCGGACGGCACACGCGTCATTTCCCTGCGCGGCGAGGCGGAGTTGCGGCCGCAGCATATCGTCGTGCCGGGCGATCCTTCGTCCGCCGCCTTCCCGGTGGTGGCGGCGCTGCTGGTGCCCGGATCGGACGTGACGGTCGCCAACGTCGGCCTCAACCCCACCCGCGCCGGCCTGTTCGGCATCCTGCGCGCGATGGGGGCCGACATCGAGTATCTGAACCGGCGCGAGGTGGGCGGCGAGCCGGTGGCCGATCTGCGCGTCCGCCATTCCACCCTCCATGGCATCGAGGTGCCGCCCGATGTGGTGCCGAGCATGGTGGACGAGTTCCCGATCCTGTTCGTCGCCGCCGCGATGGCGCGCGGGCGCACGGTGATGCACGGGCTGGAGGAACTGCGCGTCAAGGAATCGGATCGCATCGCGGTGATGGCGCGCGGCCTCGCCCATTGCGGTGCGCGCGTGACCGAGCATGAGGATGGCATGACGATCGACGGCAGCGACGGCGCGCCCCTTGCAGGCCCCTCTTCCATCGGCGACGAGCGTGTCCCCACCGTCGCCGCCGAACTGGATCACCGCATCGCGATGAGCTTCGCCGTGGCGGGCCTCGCCTCGCAGGGTGGCATCCGCATCGACGACATGGCGCCCGTCGCCACGAGCTTTCCCACCTTCACGTCCATCCTCGCCGACCTCGGAGCCGCACAGGCATGATAATCGCCGTCGATGGCCCGGCCGCCTCGGGCAAGGGCACGATCGCGCGCGCGCTGGCGAAGCACTATGGCCTGCCGCACCTAGACACCGGGCTGCTGTACCGGGCGGTGGGGTTGCACGTGCTGCGCGAGGGGGCCGATCCCTCGATCGCCGCGGATGCGCT
Organism: Alterirhizorhabdus solaris; assembly: GCF_007785815.1. Taxonomy (GTDB): domain Bacteria; phylum Pseudomonadota; class Alphaproteobacteria; order Sphingomonadales; family Sphingomonadaceae; genus Alterirhizorhabdus; species Alterirhizorhabdus solaris. The sequence continues at coordinate 1,502 of NZ_VNIM01000019.1, forward strand.
GGCCGGCTGCCGGTTCAGCGATGCGATGCTGGCCGATCCGCAACTGCGCAGCGAGGCGGCCGGCGCCGCCGCTTCCGTCGTCTCGGCGCACCCGGCGGTGCGCGCCGCGCTGATCGAGCGGCAGCGCGCGTTTGCCGCCCGGCCCGGTGGCGCGGTGCTGGACGGGCGCGACATCGGCACGGTGATCGCCCCCCACGCCGATGCCAAGCTGTTCGTGAAGGCGGCGCCCGCCGTGCGCGCGCGACGGCGGCACGAGGAACTGCGCGGGCGCGGACTGGAAACGAGCTTCGACCGGGTTCTGCTCGACATCCGCGAGCGCGACCGGCGCGACACCTTGCGCGATCATGCGCCGATGGTGCAGGCGGACGACGCCGACTTGCTCGATACGACGTTCATGGATATAGAGGCAGCTATCGATCGGGCGCTCGCGCTCGTGGAGGCCCGGATCCGGATGGCCGCGAACGACTGAGATCCGCCCGTCGGGTTTCGCGTCGCGATCCTCCTTGGACGAGGCGCGCGGGGTTTTCGGCGAGGCCGACGCCCGGCGCGCCCTTTTCGCATTCCCCGCTTTCGCGAACCTGAACCGCGCGTATCGGTGCCGCGACCGGCATGGTGCCGCCGCGGCGTCAACGGCCAAAAGACCTCCGCATACCACCGGATGGCCGGACCCAGACTCACAGGAACCCCTCACACATGGCAACTGCGCCGAACCCCACCCGCGACGATTTCGCGGCGATGCTCAATGAATCCCTCGGCGAGGGCGATGGCTTTGAAGGCCGCGTCGTCAAGGGCACCGTCACCGCGATCGAGAACGACATGGCCGTCATCGACGTCGGCCTGAAGTCGGAAGGCCGCGTGGCGCTTCGCGAGTTCGCCGCCCCCGGCCAGAAGGCCGATCTGAAGGTGGGTGACGAGGTCGAGGTCTATGTCGATCGCGTCGAGAACGTCCACGGCGAAGCGATGCTGTCGCGCGACCGCGCGCGCCGCGAAGCCGCATGGGACAAGCTGGAGGCCGAGTTCGGCCAGTCCACCCGCGTCGAGGGCGTGATCTTCGGCCGCGTGAAGGGCGGCTTCACCGTCGATCTCTCCGGCGCCGTGGCGTTCCTGCCCGGCTCGCAGGTTGATATCCGCCCGGTCCGCGACGTGACCCCGCTGATGGACATCCCGCAGCCGTTCCAGATCCTCAAGATGGATCGCCGCCGCGGTAACATCGTCGTGTCGCGCCGCGCCGTGCTGGAGGAGACCCGCGCCGAGCAGCGCACCGGCCTGATCCAGTCGCTCGCCGAGGGCCAGGTGATCGAGGGTGTCGTCAAGAACATCACCGATTACGGCGCCTTCGTCGACCTCGGCGGCATCGACGGCCTGCTGCACGTCACCGACCTCAGCTACAAGCGCGTCGGCCACCCGTCCGAGATGATCAACATCGGCGACGTGGTGAAGGTGCAGATCATCCGCATCAACAAGGACACGCAGCGCATCTCGCTCGGCATGAAGCAGCTCGAGAGCGATCCGTGGGAAGGCGCGTCGGCCAAGTATCCGATCGAGGGCAAGTTCACCGGCCGCGTCACGAACATCACCGAATATGGTGCGTTCGTGGAACTGGAGCCGGGCATCGAAGGCCTCGTCCACGTCTCCGAAATGTCCTGGACCAAGAAGAACGTCCATCCGGGCAAGATCGTCTCCACCTCGCAGGAAGTGGACGTGGTCATCCTCGAGGTCGATCAGGACAAGCGCCGCATCTCGCTGGGCCTCAAGCAGGCGCAGAACAACCCGTGGGATTCGTTCCTCGAACAGCATCCGGTCGGCTCGGTCGTCGAGGGCGAAGTCAAGAACGCCACCGAATTCGGCCTGTTCATCGGGCTGGACGGCGACGTAGACGGCATGGTCCACATGTCCGATATCGCCTGGGGCGTGTCGGGTGAGGAGGCGCTCGCGCTTCATCACAAGGGCGAGACGGTCAAGGCCGTGGTGCTCGACATCGACACCGACAAGGAGCGTATCTCGCTCGGCATGAAGCAGCTGGAGCGCGGTGGCGTCTCGGCCGGTTCCTCGGCCCCGGCCGGTGGTGGCGATGCCGGTCCGGCGATCGGTGGCGGCAGCCGCCTGAACAAGAACGCGATCGTCACCGTCACGGTGATGAACGTGGGCGACGGCGGCCTCGACGTGCAGCAGGGCGACGATGGCGTCACCGGCTTCATCCGTCGCGGCGACCTTGGTCGCGATCGCGACGAGCAGCGGCCGGAGCGTTTCCAGGTCGGGCAGAAGCTCGATGCGATGGTGATCGGTTTCGATCGCTCCAAGAAGCCGAACTTCTCGATCAAGGCGATGCAGATGGCCGAAGAGAAGCAGGCCGTGGCGCAGTATGGCTCGTCCGACTCGGGCGCGTCGCTGGGCGACATCCTGGGTGCCGCTCTGAAGGCTCGTCGCGACGACAACTGATCGTTCGACGAATAAGCCGAAATCGGGGGTGCGGACCGCAAGGTTCGCACCCCTTTTTCATTCGTGGCACCCGGAAGCGACCGGAAGGCGGCGCATGGCGACCTAAAATGCCGGTTCGCCGCACTGCGGGGCGAGAATGGTTGCAAAAGCCGGCGGCATATAAGAGTTAACTTAAATGAAGGCGGCCGCGTACAGCGTTCGTCAAGTCGATGTATTACCGCCGCCTGCCACCGCCATCTGTTTGCGGACGAAGGAAGAAACAGACATGATCCGTTCGGAACTGGTCCAGCTGCTCGGCACCGACAATCCCGACCTGTCGCCGCGTGAGGTAGAACGGATCGTGGCGATCTTCTTCGATTCGATCACCGCGCATCTTGCCGCCGGCAAACGTGTGGAGCTTCGCGGCTTCGGCGCCTTTTCCACCCGCGCGCGCGTGGCCCGCGTCGGCCGCAACCCACGCACCGGCGACCCGGTGGACGTGGAGGCCAAGAGCGTCCCCTATTTCAAGCCCGGCAAGGAGATGCGCGCCCGGCTCAACGTTTGACCGGCCGCGACGGCGCCGGGGCTGCACGGGCTTGGCGCGGCGCGCATCGCCGCTTATGACCGCCCACGCAGCGCCGTGCGGGCGTGGCGAAACTGGTAGACGCAACGGACTTGAACGATTGGGTGCTCGCGCGGGAAACCGGCGATGCAGAACTGCTCAAATTCGGGGAACCCTGTGAAATGGCGATCCCGAGCCAAGCCCGGCGGCCTGCCGCCGGGAAGGTGTAGAGACTAGACGGGCAGCACCTGCACCCCGACCCCGCTTCCGGCGGGCGGGGCATGGTGAAGGGATAGTCCAGACCCCGAACGCATCATGCACGATGCGGCGGCGAAAGCCGTGGCGGGTAAGAAAATCCGTCGGCCGCAAGGCCTTGGGGGTTCGATCCCCCCCGCCCGCACCAGCCGCTAGAAGGCGTTTTCCAGCCGCGCGATCAGACCCCGCGCCGGGCTGGCCGGGGCCGGCTGGTCCAGTTCCGCATCGAGCCGGCAGATGCGGCGGTAGAGGTCGTCGCTGGCGAGCACCAGCGCCTGCGCGGCATCTGGCAGGCTCGCCAGATCCCCCGCCCCGGCATCCGCGATCTGCCCGGGCCGGCGTGACGGATCACGCGCCTCGCACTCACTGATCTCGCCTGCGGCAACCGCGCGGCGGGTGAGCAGCCAGGCGATGATGTGCATCAGCCGCGTCGTCACCTTCAGCGATTCGCAGGTGAAGGTGACGCGGGCGATCGGTGCCAGCGCATCGCGTTCGGCCCGGCCCGGTCCATCGAAATAGCTTCGCGTCTCGTCGGCGAGCACCATCGCCTCGATGTAGAGCGCGTCCACCAGCCGCATTGTCATGCCATCGCCGCGCATCGCCAGGCTCCTTCGCCGGCGCCATGCCACGAACCGGTTCGGTCGAGAACGGACAAAGATGGTGAACGACGAAGCCGCAGCGCACGGGCTTGAAAGCCGGTGCGCGCTTTCCCAGTTTCTTCGTGCCGGCACCGTCGCTTCGGGGCGGAACCGGCAGGCCCGGCGGGATGCCCGCGGGCCGTATACTCATCGCCAGATGAAAGGGTTGAGACATGCGTACTGTCGATTTTGCCCCCCTCCTCCGGTCCTCGATCGGCTTCGAGAATTTGAACCGCCTCGTCGATTTCGCCACGCGTGGCGGGGACGAGGCCTATCCCCCCTATAATATCGAGAAGGTCGGCGATGGCGCCTACCGCATCTCGATGGCCGTAGCCGGTTTCGGTCAGGACGAGCTCGACCTGACCGTGCAGGAGAACGTGCTGATCGTCGTCGGCCGCGCGGGCGACCCCGCAGAGCAGAGCGACCGCCAGTTCATCCATCGCGGCATCGCCAAGCGCGCGTTCGAGCGCCGTTTCCAACTCGCCGACACCATCAAGGTGACGGGCGCCGGCTACGAGAACGGCCTGCTCAACATCTTGCTGGTGCGCGAGGTGCCGGAACACAAGAAGCCGCGCCGGATCGAGATCGACGGCGCCCCCGCCCCCGCCACGATCGAGGCGACCCGCGACGACCGGCGCGAAGCCGCCTGATCCCCGCACGGCGGCAAACGGGGGCCGGCCTGCGGAAGGCCGGCTCCTTCGTCGTATTTCAGGCGATGATGTCGGGAATCAGCTGATCCTCGAGGCTGGCGATCTCGTCGCGCAGCCGCAGCTTCCGCTTCTTCACGCGCGCCAGCACCATCTGGTCCGGCAGCGCCGCCTCGCCCATCGCGGCGATCGCCAGGTCGAGGTCGCGATGCTCCTGCCGCAGCTGGGCCACCCGCTTGGCGATCTCGTCATGGTCCAACGGCCGGCTCCTCGCGGCAACGGCAGGGTCGCGCGTCGGACCGGATCGATAGGGCCGATCGACCTGCCACTCAAGGCCGCGATCGGCCGACCGCACCGGACATGGTTACCGTCGCATTGACCATTTTATCCACGAGACAGGAAGGTCCGATAGTGATTTACTCGTTCTCCCAATCGGAGACGAAAGGAACTATCCTATGGAATCTGCTCATCTTTCCGCCCTGTCGGCCAAGCACGCCGGGCTGGATGCGCGAATCGCCGCGGAAAACAGTCGCCCCTCTCCCAACGATACGCTGCTCGCCCAGCTCAAAAAGCAGAAGCTCAAGCTCAAGGAAGCGCTCCAGCGACTCTAGTCGCTCGCGCCCCACGCTCCGGTCTGTCCGGGGCGTGGCAGGAGGCGGCAGTGTGCCCCTCCTTCCCGATCAACCAGCCGCCGAAGCCGCCGCCGTCCGCTCCCGCAGATCCGCCACGCACCGCGCCGCCGTGTGCCCGTCCCACAGGTCCGGCCGCCGCCGCGCCGCCTTCGGCTCCGCCAGCGCCGTCTCCAGCGCCCCCTCCAGCGTCGTCGCATTCACCAGCCGGCTCGTGCCCTCGCTGATCGTGATCGGCCGCTCGGTATTGTCGCGCAGTGTAAGGCACGGGATGCCGAGATACGTCGTCTCTTCCTGGATGCCGCCCGAGTCGGTGATGACCGCCGCCGCGCCCGTGACGAGGCTCATGAACCGCACGTAGGACGCCGGCGCCACCAGCCGCACGCCCGCCGCCTCCAGCCGTGCGGTCAGCCCGGCCGACTCCAGCCGCGCGGCGGTGCGCGGGTGGACCGGGAAGACGAGCGGCAGCCGTGCCTGCACCGCGACCAGCGCCTGCACCAGCCGCGCGAGCTGCGCCGGATCGTCCACATTGGACGGGCGATGCAGCGTCACCACGCCATAGCCGCCCGCCGCCAGCCCCAGCGCGCCGGCATGGTCGGCGGCGAGGATGGCGGGGCGACTCAGCTCGAACGCATCCATCATGATGTTGCCGACGCGCGTCACCCGTTCCGGCGGGATACCCTCGGCGGCGAGATTGGCGTCTGCATCGGGCGAGGGCGTCCACAGCACGTCGACCAGCACGTCGGTCATCAGCCGGTTGAGTTCCTCGGGCATCGCCCGGTCGCGGCTTCGCAGGCCCGCTTCCAGATGCACGGTCGGGATGCCCAGCTTCGTCCCCGTCAGCGCGCAGGCGGCGGTGGAGTTCACGTCCCCCACCACGATCAGCCAGTCCGGCCGATCGGCCAGCGCCACCGCCTCATAGGCGATCATCACGCGCCCGGTCTGCTCGGCATGGCTGCCCGAACCGATGCCGAGATGATGGTCCGGCGCGGGCAGCCGGAGGTCGGCGAAGATCGCGTCGGACATGTTGGCATCGTAATGCTGGCCGGTGTGGATCAGCACGGGCGTGAAATCGGGTGCGGCGGACAGCGCGTGCCACAGCGGCGCCACCTTCATGAAATTGGGCCGGGCGGCGGCGATCAGGTGGACGCGGGCGGTGTCGGTCATGCAGCTTGTCTCGCGAAGGGCGGTCGCGCGGGGGTAGCGGCCAGAGGTTGCGATGGCGTTGCCGTCACCCCGCCTCGCCGCAATCCCCGCAGTCGGCCTCGCCGCCGCGCTCCACCTGGAAGGTGGCGTGGCCGATGGCGAAGCGCTCCTCCAGATCATGCGCGATGCCGCGCAGGAAGGCATCGCCCGGCGGGCCGGCGGGCATCACCAGATGCGCGGTCAGCGCGGTGGCGGTGGTGCTGGTCGCCCAGATATGGACGTGGTGGACGCCGGTGACGCCAGGCACCCGCCCCAGCGCCGCCGTCACCTCGCCCGCGTCGATCCCCGGCGGCACCGCGTGCAGTGCCAGCGCCAGCGATTCACGCAGCAGCCCCCACGTACCGGCGACGATCACCACGACGATGACGACGCTGGTCGCCGGATCGATCCAGCGCAGGCCCGTCAGCAGCGTGAGCAGCCCGTCGCCAACGACGCCGGCAGACACCGCCGCATCCGCCGCCATGTGCATATACGCACCCCGGATGTTGATATCGCCCTGCCGCCCGCGCGCGAACAATAGCGCGGTGCCCAGGTTTACGACGATGCCGGCGGCGGCGATCGCCATCACCGGCAGGCCCGGTACCGGCGGCGGATCGGCGAAGCGGCGCACCGCCTCCAGCAGGATCGCCCCCGAGGCGACGAGCAGCAGCACCGCGTTGGCGAGCGCCGCGAGGATGGTCGAGCTGCCGAGGCCGTAGGTGAAGCGCGCGTTCGGCGGACGGCGGCCGAGGCGATAGGCCCCCCATGCCATCACCAGCCCCAGCACGTCCGACAGGTTGTGGCCGGCATCGGCGAGCAATGCCATCGAGTTGACCAGCAGCCCGGCCGCCGCCTCTATTGCGACGAAGCCGATGTTGAGCGTGATGCCGATGGCGAAGGCGCGACCGAAATCGGCCGGGGCGTGGCTGTGACCGGCGTGGCCGTGACCCGCGTGGGATCCGGACGACGCATGGCCGTGATCGTGGGCGTGATCCTTGCCTTCGCCGTGTCGATGCCCGCCGCTGATCGTCGCCTCCGCGCTTGTCCCGATGGGCTTAGGACGCCACGACGGGACAATGGTCAAGTCCGCGCTTCTCTATCCGCTCGCCGCCGTTGCCGAGATCGCAGGCTGCTACGCCTTCTGGGGCTGGCTGCGGCTCGGTCGTTCGGCGTGGTGGCTGGTGCCGGGGGTGGCGGCGCTGCTGTTCTTCGCCTGGGCGCTGACGTGGAGCCCGGCGGACGACGCCGGCCGCGCCTTTGCCGCCTATGGCGGGGTCTACATCGCCGCGTCGCTCGGCTGGCTGTGGCTGGTGGAAGGCGTGCGGCCCGATCGGTGGGACATGGCCGGCAGCGGCCTGTGCCTGGCGGGCGCCCTCGTCATCCTGTTCGCGCCGCGCGGGTAGCATGGTGGGCCCGGCACCAACCTACCTTAAGCCATTTTTCGGCGGATTTGCGCGGCTCTTTAAGTGAGATGCAATTTCTGCGACCCAAAAGTGCCCCCACATTACTTTGCTAGGGGCATCGCGGTCGCGTCAGACATCAGGGATGGTCGAGCGGGAACCGCACCACCATGTCAGGCACCGAATTCCGGACCCTCGGGATCGACCGCGTCCCAGTCGTCCCGCTCTACTTCTTCCGGCAAGATCGGCGGCAGCGTCGGTGCGCCCTCGCCGATCCTGACCCGGATCGCCGCCCCGCCCCGCGTCTCTTCCTGGAAGATCGCGGTCACCGGGTCGGTCCGCATCTTCGATCCGATCCAAGGCGCGCGGTCGGCGGGCACATAGCCCAGCTGCTCGCCGCGCTGGTCGACGACCGCGATCGCGTGCTCGTCGAGCGGATGCTTCGGCTCGGGCCGCAACTCGATCGGATCGCCCGGCCGGCAGGTCCGGACCGCGAACAGCCGATTGCTGCCGTCCGCGTTCAGGTAGGCCACGCCGACGACGTGGATCGAGAATTCGCGGTCAACCATCACTTGCCCTTTCCCGGTATCGGCGCCAGCTCCCATGCCGGCATCACCTGACTCGGTCGGCGCCGGCATCTCGAGCATCGGAGCATCCGCTCGATGGCGGGGAACTCGGTTTCCGCCGGCCAGCGCGAAAGGCTGACCTGCCCCTCGTGCCCGCACCCGCACCAGATGTTCGCGAACGCCACGCCCTGGTCGATCAGCCAGCGGAGGGTGGGCGGCGGGAGAGACATAGGGAGAACATAGCGCCGGAGATGGCGGCGCGCGACTGCTGACAATCAACCGGCCCCATGCAAAGCTCGCAACATCTCCTGCCCAGCCAATGAGGGTCCAATGAGCCAGCCTGTCGACCCCGTAGCCGTGATGGGCGCCGCGATCATGAACGCTATTCTCGACGCCAACCGCGACGAGGCCGGTGGCGCCGTCGTCGACTCGAAGAAAGCCGTTCAGGCGCTCGTCGTCTCAATGGCGATGATCCTTGAGGCGGAGCCTGGCCTGCGCACGCCGAAGGAGGTTCGCGAGGCATCGGAGGCGATCGCGCGGGATCTTCGCGTGCAGTACCGCGGACTGCGCGCCGCCTATGAGGCGACCGGGCGCCGCGCCTGGGACGCGACGCCGATCGGGCTCAATTGAAGACGATCAGCTCCGTCACGCGCTTGCCGGCGCCCGCGGCCGCAGTGCCCACCGTCCAGGTCGTCTCCGCCTCATCGATGGCGAAGCGGCCGAACACCTCGCGCGCGCCGGGCGTGTCGTTGATCGAGAGGATGAACCTGCCGCTGATCGCCGCCAGCTGGTCGGCCAGCCGCTCGAAGTCGTCACGCGCGAAGCCGTCGCCGTAGTCAGCCTCGCAGCCCCAGTAGGGCGGATCGAGATAGAACAGCGTTTCCGGCCCGTCGTAGCGCCGGATCACCTCGGCATAGGGCAGCTGCTCGATCACGACGCCGGCGAGGCGCTCGTGGATATCCGCCAGCATCGGCTCGAGCTTCGTCACGTCGAACCGCCCGGGGTTGGCACGGCTGACGCCGAAGTGCTGCCCCTTCACCTTGCCGCCGAACGCGAGGCGCTGGAGGTAGAGGAAGCGCGCTGCGCGCTGGAGGTCGGTCAGACGATCGCCGGGCAGTGCACGCAGGCGGTCGAACTCGGCCCGGCTGGTGAGCCGCCAGCGCAGCATGTCGATGAAGTAGGGATAATGCTCCTGCAACACGCGGAAGAGCGTGGCGACGTCGCCCGACAGGTCGTTGATGACCTCGGCGCGCGGCCGCGCCGTGCGGCGCAGGAACACCCCGCCCATGCCGACGAACGGCTCGACATAGGTCGTGTGCGGGATCGTGCCGATGCGATCGACGAGACGGCGGGCAAGGTTGCGCTTGCCGCCGAGGTAGGGCGCAGCCGGGCTCACGGCCGCGACGGTCGTTAGGGTCTCCATAATCTTTCATGTCCATTGAGGCCCCGCCCGCTTCGGCGGGTGCGGGGCGATAGCGGCATAGCCAGCCGCCCGTGACGAGTGCGACCTCGTCGGTTCGCCGTGGTGACACACGGCAACCCCCGCTGGTTTCAGCCAGCGGACGTGTTCTGTAGGAAGCAAGGCTCTCAGCGACGTGCGGTTAAGCGCTGCTCCCCGCTGGAGTGGACGTCGAGCTAACCGGGCCCCACGATGGGCGGCACGAATCGATGGAGCGTGCCATGCCCGAATTTCACCTACCGGACGGCAACCCGATCACCATCCACCCTCACCCTGGCCTGCGGTATCAACCCGCCGATGAGGACGGGCACGACTATGCTGTCGCCTCGCTCTGTCTACGTGCCATGCCAATTCTGGCAGCGCAGGCGACGGCACAGTCGACATCCTCGCCGCTACTCTTGCCTGCGTAGATCTGCGACCAATAGGCGGCGATGGAATTGGCATCGCCGAGGCTGGCATGAGTGCGTGAGGCGGGGTTATCTTCGTTGCCACCTTGCAACCCTATCGTTCCGTCGGCATGCCCTCTCAAAAGGGGTTTACGATGCGTCTCAGCTTATTGGATGGGTTCCGAGGGTTCTTCCTGATCATGATGATGATCGTGCATGCGGACGAAACCTTGGATACCCTCGTCGGCAAGCTCAATCACCATGCGTTTGGATGGGTTGAAGACGCTCAAGGTTTTATATTTATCTCGGGGCTGGTTGTCGGGCTCGTTTATAGCGGAATTCTGGAACGACGTGGCTATCCAGCAACCCGGCAGGCTATGAACAAGCGGTGCTGGACGATATATAAGTACCATGCCGGCCTTACGATTTTGATAGCGATTTCAGCGGTTCTGATTGGTGGTAATCACGACATCATACAGCGCTATATAGACGCGCCTGTGTTGACCACTATTGGGTCTCTCGCCCTTTTTTCGGTGACTAGCACTATGGGAATACTTCCCATGTATCTCATTTATATGCTCTGCACGCCTTGGGTTCTGCGGGCCCTCCGGGCAGGAGAATTAGCGGCCGTCGTAGGAGCCTCCGTACTGCTTTGGCTTTTAGCTCAAAGCTTGCTGCCCTCCCTGCTCGCAGGATTTGCCTCAGATCTCTTAATTAAACGAGGGCTGAGCCTCCCTATTGGTTCAGATTTTAATCTCTTCGGCTGGCAGGTAGTTTTTCTGATGGGGCTTATCCCTGGCTATCTTCTCTCACAAAAAGGACTAGATCTTTCCTTCCTACGTCGCCCCAGCTTCGAAACTGCATTTTACGTATCGCTGATAGCGATCGTGTTTCTCGGAATATTCGATCGTCTCGTGTGGTGGAAGCTTATTTCACCAAGCTTCACTGAGACTTTCGTATTGGCCAATAAGAGAAGCGACTTTGGAGGACTTTATACTCTAGCTTTTGTTATAGATTTGTACGTATTGACTTGGTTGTTATCAGCCGGGTCTAGCTCTAATGTCATGGCAACGAGAAAGTTGGCTGAATTTCTCAGACGTTTCTTCTCGGCTCGCCCACTGATCTTTCTTGGTCAGCACTCTCTCCAGGTTTTCGCTTTCCATATCGCCATTGTCTACGCTTTGGGCATTTTCGCCCCGCGTGGTGGCTTTGGCGAACCCTACGACAGTGCGATCATCGCTATCGCGGCGTTATCGCTTTTCTTGCCGGCCAAACTACACGAGTTTATGGTCCAGCGCGATAAAAGGAAGAAATCTGCACAGCAGAACCCGTTGAGCACCTGAAAAGATCCAGCATTAAAAAGGGAAGTACGTCGCTATGGACATCTTTGAGACCATTGAGGCCGCCATCGGCGCGGATCTGGAAACTATTCTCTTATGCCTTTCTGCCCCGGTTGTTCTCGCATGCGGAATGCTCATGAAGCGCAGCGGAGAGATTCTTCCGCCTCCCTGGTAACTGTGAGCGATTTGCGGTCGCCACGGATGCCTCAAGGCGGCGCGGGAGATCAGCGGTGGAAAGGGCTTTCTCTACCCCCCGCTCCAATTCCACGGGCGCGGCCTATTCCCGCCCGCCAGGTCATAGATTTTCCTCGCGCCCGACAGACGCTTCTGCCCGACCATCGCCCCGCCGCAGTCCGCGCGGTTTGCGGCAGCAGCGAGGGCGGAGCGCTCATCGCGCAAGCTGAAAGTGCGGGCTATCGCTCTCCCCCCTCTCATGCGGCTTGCCGTCGCTGTCCCAGTCGGCACCCCAGGTGATCCGCACGCCCTCGGCCGCCGCCGCCCGCATCATCAGCGCTGCCTGTCGATCGAAGCGCGGAATGTCGTTCCAGTCGATCGGGTACGGCGCGAGGTCGACGGCATGGCCGAACCCGTCCTTCTGCTTGCGGTGCACCGAGTTGAGCGGGTTCTTTAGCCAGGTCACCTTCGCCAGTTTGGGCTGAGCGAACTTCGCCGCGCAGCCGGCGGCGGTGCATTCCGCAGGCGTTCGCCCCTTGCCGAAGTTGACGTAGGCCTGCTCGTCGGAGCGGACGCCCTCAAGGACGGTGAAGTCCTCCTCAGCAACCGCCATCTGCGCAGCGCGGTGGACGACACGGACGAGGTCGGGATGCACGCCGGCGAGGCGCGCGACGGATCGCGCGCCGAGAGTGATGCTCATGGCTTGGTCCTTTCAGGGGGTGCGCGCTTGCCCGGCGCGCGTCGGGTCAGACGTCGTGGGGCTGAAGGTGCATCGGCATCGGCCGATCCCATTCCGGGACGCCATGGCATGCGCGCAGTTCGGCCGCGAAGGCGGCGTCGATCCCGGCGGCCGCCTCATCAATCACGCACGCGACGCCCAGCACGCCGGCGGCCAACGCGTCGATCGGCGCGCGATCGGCGGGCATCACAGGCTGACCTGCCGGCTGTCGATCAGCCCGAGCATGGTCACCATGTCAGCGGGCATCGGGTCGCCCAGGTGGCGATCGTAGGCGTGATGGAGTGAGACCGAGATGGCCTCGATCCGGCAGTGGCAGGCGCGCGTCAGTGCGTTTGCCGCCGCCGTCAGCTGCTGGAGCGCGTCGGACTGCTGGCACATGATCAGCGCCCCAGCTGTTGGATGACGGCGGTCAGGGCGGCAAGGCTCGATGCCATCGACTTGTCCGCCTCGAGGCGGGCCTTGTCGTGATCCAGTCGGTCGCCGACCTCGGTTCGCCGGTCGGCGCGGTCGACCTGCTTTGCCCAGATCATGAAGCCCACCAGCAACCCGGGGGCGCCGAACGACGCGGCCAACTGGCCGACGATGCTCATCTCATTCATGGTATCCTCCCCCGAGGGCTAGCGGCGTGGCCGCGCCGCTCGTCACAATTTCTCAACACATTCGTGCGAGGCGGCCGGCGAGGCGGGGCGCGTTGCGTCCTGCTCCGCCTCAACTCGTCACAGCGCGCAGCCCGGACCGCCGCTGAACGTCGACCCTTTGGCCTTGCCGGCCGCGACGATCAGCGGCGTACCCTTCGGCACCCCGATGAACAGGCAGCGGGTGGCGTACACATCGGCCTGACCGTTCTCGACCTGCACGACCGGGTAGGTTGCGCCCTGCGTCCGCTCGACCACCAGCGTGTCGAACGTCACGCGGTTGCGCTTGCCCGCATCACCCTGGACCTGAAGGTCCGCCGCGGCCCCGCTGCCGGGCTGGCCGTTGTCCTTGAACCAGACGAGGCCGTGCGACTGGCTGGACCATGCCTTCATGCCCCGGCGGTTGCCTTCCAGGATCACGCGGTCGACGCGCACCGTGGCGGGCTTCAGATCCACGCCCGCATCGCTGTTCCAGCCGAAATAGCTGTCGGTCACGTCGGCGGAGAAGTGGTTCGCCACCAGCAGGCCGTCCCCGTTCCTGAAGCCCCCGCCCTTCGGCTCGTGCCGGATGCCCTGGACCCACACGCGGCGGAGCACGGCGTGCCCGGTGTCCGCGTCGCCCCGGCAGCACAGGCTGATGCCCTCCGGCACATCGCCGGGGCTGGTATTCGGCTTCGTCGGGTCCGCCTCGATGCGCACGTCCTCGATCAGCGCCTCACCGATGTTCTTGCGCAGCAGGATGCCGCCTGCGCCGCCGCCGATCGAGCGGATGCGGCGGAACACCGGGTTCGTGATGCCGTCCTGATACGTGAAGGCCCGGTAGATGAAGGTGGAGCCGGTGAGGTTCAGATCCTCGAACGTGTAGCCGTCGATCACGCGGGCCTTGGTGCGCGACAGGACGGACATGCCCGCCACGCTGGCGTTGCTGATCCGGCCGCCGCTGCCGATGTTCGCCGCCGTCTTCGTGATCGTGCCGGTCACGTCGCGGGGCGGGGCCGGATTGACGACGGGGCGGAGGCTGACGGGTGCAGCGGTCGCCAGTGCCGCCGCCGGGCACTCGTCGGTCAGCAGCACGTAGGCCCACAACGCGCCTGCCTTGCCGCAGGACTTGACCGATTTGCCCTTCGCCACCGGCGGCACCAGCACAGCCTTGCTGATGACGATGCCGGGGGTGGCGGGGGTGCTGTCCACCAGTTCGACTGGCGAGGTGTGGATCTGCTCGAAAGCAAGGCCAGGGGTGGGCAAGATGACTGCCATCAAAGCAGATAATCCAAGAATGTTGCGCAACAGCATTTCCTCTTGCAAAGGTGGAGCTCCGGTCCCGCAAAACGGACACCGCAGGGGGAGCGTCGGATGAAGTTATGGTTTGGATGCGGCGCAGCGTTTGCTCTTGCCTCATCGCTTTATGTCACCGCCGTGGCCGGGCACCGTTTGGATGAATTGCAGGCTCGGTGTGCAGGTAGGCTCCCACAGGGCACAGTCGTGACCAGTTTCTTATCAACTCCCAGACAACTCGTGTGGTCAGATCCGGAATTGACTGGATTTGCCGAAGACGCAGGGACAAGGTCCGGTGACGGGTCCGCGTATTTCGAAGTGCGGACTGATGGCCTTGCTGGTCCGGGGGCATCGCTGTGCATCTTCCCGATCGGGGCTGCCGACTGCGTCTGCCGCGCGTCAAACAACAGCCTTTTCAATAGGAAGCCCGGTAATGGATCATCTGACACAACTGCATGAGGAAGAGCTCGACCTTCTGGACGAGATCGATGCGTGCCCGGACAAGGAGTATGCTGGCCACTTAAGCGATAAGCTTTTTGGGGTTCAGCAAGAGCTGTTTTTCGCCGAGTGGATGCACGGGCGTGCGGAAAAGTTGGAGCAGAGACGTGCCGCCCGGCGTCGCGAAAAACAGCAGTCCAGCCTGGCTGGGTAGGCATCGTGGCTTCCTAGGCAACCTGGTTGCCGACGGCGGTCATGTATGTGCTGACCGCGTCGTAGAGCGCCTGATGCTCGCTCGCAGTAAGTCCGGCAGCCATCCACGCCATGCCGAAGCCCTGCGCCTGGTAGACGAGCGGACTGTTGCCGGCACCGGAGAGGAAGTTGGACGCGACGGGCGCGGTGGAGGCTGCCGTGCCCGGCGACCCACTCACCGCGCCGTTCGTGTACATCTGCGCCGCGTTGGCTGCGGTACGGCTGACCGAACAGCTTCCCCGGCTGTCGGGCCGGCCAGTTGCACCGCCCGAAGCGGCGGACTGGTTGATCCGGTAGGCAGAGTTGCCCGTCGAGCCGCGTGGGTTCAGGGCGATCGGCTGTCCGGAGACGGCCACCGACAGGCAGGCCGTGCCGTTCGACATGGCGGCATTGTTGTTGATCCACAGCCCCATACCCGCGCTGTTCTGCTGGAAGTTGGTGCCGCCGGCAGGCGTCCATCCGTAATCGATGTAGTTGGCAGCACCGTCCGTCGTGAAACCCTTGTCGGTCGTGAACGCCGGCGGCGTAGCTCCGATAAGGGTCGCGTCCGCCTTGGCGCCCGTCCAGTTGAGCAACGCCGCCTGCTGGGCGTGCGCGGCCATGACGTACAGGCCATCGAGCTTCGACCAGATACCGCCGTTCTTCAGGGCGACGATCAGGTCATCGATCTTGCCCTTGCGCGTGGTGTCCGGCGCAGTTGCCATCCGTGCGAAGAGGGCATTGGACTCGGCCTGGTAGCTGCCCGCAGGAGCGTCGTTGTCGTTGATCGTGCCGGTGCCGGTCGCCACCACGGCGCTGCTGTAGCTCACCGACATGCCGTAGGTTTCGTTCGACTCCTGCGTGGTGTCGTCGAACGATGTTACGGAGATCGTGGTGGTGTTCGACCCGTTCGGGATCGTCCACGTGCCGCTGGGCACCGTCCCGCCGGGGAAGTCGGCAGCGACGGCCGTGCCGTTCATCACGGCCGTCCACGTGCCCGTCAGGTCTCCGCCGGTGCCGTTCCGGTTGGTGGTGAGGACGAAGCCAGCGGCACCCCCCTCCGCGGCGCTGGCGTTGGCCAGCGTGAAGCTGGGCACGCCGGGCAGGAAGGCATTGGCGTAGACGTCGACCTGATTGAAGTTGAAGCCGTTGCTGCCGGGGTGGGTCTTCTGATCCGAGAGCGCGATCAGGTCGTCGCCCCGACGGACGATGCCCTCTATCGCCAGGCACTGGTCGAGCGTGATCGTGCCGAGCAGGGTCTGGGTGGAGCTGGCGACGTTGTAGACATCGACGGTGCCATTGACGTTGTTCGCTCCGCCCGTGACCAGCAGCTCCTTGCGGGTCGGATCATAAAACAGCTGATCGTTGTCGCTGCCGGCGGCTGCGAAGGCCGGTACGCCGGTGAGGACGCCGTGCGGCGCGGACTTGTCCTGCCACCGGATATTGCCGCTGTCGTAGAGCACGATCAGACAGTCGCGCTGGTTGTCGTAGGCGATGCCGTTCATCGACGTGCCGATCTGCGTGCTGCTGATCAGCACACCGGCGGCCGTGCAATGGACGATGTAGGTCACCGGCCCGGTGAAGTTCACGAGAATGAAATATAGCGAGCCGTCGCTATCGTCGATCGTCACGCCCTGAACCGAGCCGGCCGGAAGCCCCAGCTGAGCCGTCGTGATCTGGGCGGTGACCGCCGTCAGGGCCGAATTGAGCTTCACGACTCCGGTATTGGCGTCCGGGGCGGCGCTGCCGTGGCCCGCCCAGAACGTGCCGTCAGAGGCCATATCAAGCCCGGTGCACGGAAAGCCGAAGCCGGCGTTGGCCGGCGCGGCACCGTCCGGCAGCTGCGCACGGCTCGTCAAGCTGGCCGTGCGGTCCCCCGAAGGCGAGCCGGGGTTGATCGGAATCGAGGCGTCGTCGTTCCCGATCGTGATCGTCTTGAATGCGACCACCGCCGGATAGGCCGCCAGCGTCGCGGTGATGATGATCGCCTCGTCCGGCTCGACCACGGTGTCGCCGTTGATCGTGGTGGTGAAGTCGACGTAATCCTGCCCCGCCGGGATCGTCGCGGATGCGGGCGAGGCGATATAGTCGCTGCCGGCGGTCGCGGTGCCGGTGTAGACGAGGTTCGCCACCAACGGCCCCGTCACGCCGTTGCGCACGACGTTCAGCCGGTGGGTGACGGTCTTCGTGCCGCTATCGCCCTCGGCGATCGGGACGGCAGAAACGGTGAAGGCGATCGCCGGCAGGTCGGGCGCTGCGCCGGTATCCCCACCGATGCGGGCGATGCCGAGCACCACCTCGGGGAGCACCGCGCCGGTGCCGTCGATGGCGATCGCGGTGGCGATGGCGTTGCTGACGACAATGGCCAGCGGGGTGCGATCCGGGAACCGAGGGTCCCAGAGCAGGATCTTCTTCATGTACGTCCTCCGGTGGGGTGGGATGCGCTCAGGCGCTCCAGTTGACCTTGGCGGCCGCCTTCTTGGCGACGATGCTGGTGGCGGCCTTCACCGCGATCTTGGCGCTGCGGCGCTTGCGCTTGATCAGCGCGCGCGACTCCCGGCTGATCTGGCGGGCGGCCTCGATGCGGGTCGCGGCTTCTGAAAGACTGATCCCCGACGCATCTGCCTCGGCGAACAGAAACGGGAAGCGGGCACGCTGCGCGGTGGCCGACATCTGTGCCAGCGCCAGCAGTATCTGCGCGAGGGTCGCGCCGAGGGAGCGGAAGTCCTGCACCTCCGCCCACGTCTCGCGATACTCGTCGGCCTGCCCGGGCGCGACGGTGAGCCAGCGCCGCCGCTCCTCGGCCGCTGCCGCATCGATCGACGCGAGCAGCAGCGCCTCGACCGCCGCCGGATCCTCGGCCACCGCGGCAACCTTCAGGGTCGTCCCGTCGATCGAGATCATGGCGGGCGCGCAGCTATCCGCCGGGATCGCAGTTTCGCCGTCCCGCACCTGGTAGCGCATGTCCGCGACGCCGGCGTCGACGAACTGCCGCACGCGCTGGCCGGGTTTTCCGAGACCGTACAGCATGGCTACCTCATGGCTCCGTCGATGATCAGGGTGGCGGTGGTCAGCTGGATGCCCGAGGATCCGCCCTCCCAGCCCATGCTGATCGTGTGGCTGCCGCCGGGCAGCCACACCTTGCCTGCCAGCGGAAAACCGGTCGCGTAGACGCTCGCGCCCGCGCTGGTCCCGTCCAGCTCGACGCCGTTGACGGCCAGGGTCGCTGCGAACGACGGCACGCTGCCCGAATAGCTGTTCGACCCCTTGCCGGTCAGGATCACCTCGGCGCCGTAGGGCAGCACGAGGGTATAGATCAGCGCGGTCTGAGGCCCGGTGCCGCCCGTTATCGGCGCCCCCAGCTGCACCGCCGCCCGCCGGGTGACGGCGTTGCCGGCGATCTTGAGGGTGCCGACCGACAGATCGTCGATGTACGCGGTGGTGATGATGGCCAGCGAGGCGACATCGCCCAGTAGCTGCTCCCACGCGCCGCCGGTGAAGCGCCAAAACTTCTTCGGGGTGGGCTGATACCAGGTGTCGCCCTCGATCATGGTGGTGGGCACGGCATCCTGTCGAAACACGACGGCATCGCGGCCAGGGCCACCCGGAGCGCCCGGCGCCCCCGGCGACCCCGGTGCGCCGGGCGTGCCAGGTGCACCGGGCGCACCGGGGTCGCCCGGCGTGCCTGCCGTCCCCTGCCTCGCCAGCACCCTCCAGAACCCGTCCCCTTCGGAGGGTGGCGCCGGCGGCGCGTTGCCCGCCGTCGGGGTCGGGCTGATGTATGCCCACGTCGAGCCATGCGCCTGGACGAGATTGCCCTCACGGTAGGTCGTGCCGGCGACATAGGCGCCGAGATCCACCAGCGGGGCATAGAAGGCGACATCGCCCAGCGCGTGGACCGTCTCGGTCCGTTCCGCGCCGATCGCCAGCCGCCACCACGGCGCACCCATCGCGACCTGCTCGACCGAGGCGACCGGCGGCAGCGCGGCACCGTCGGCCGCCAGTGTCAGCACCGGCGTTCCGATCGCGACCGGCGCGACGAACAGCTTGCCCAGCCAGGAGACGCCGGCGACGCAGTTGAGGCTGGCGGCGATCTGCTGGACCAGGTCGCGCGCCGTCGCCTGCTGCATCAGGTTGACCGAGATCGGATAGGTCCGGGCGGCGTTCAGCGCGACCAGCGAGGCGATGTCGAGCTTGTTGCCGGCATTCGCCATCGTCGCGATTCGCGTGATGATACTGCCGGGCGCGCGCACCCAGCCATAGACGTTGTCGCCGCGCACGAGGAACGACACCTGCCCGGCCGGCGGCGCGCCGAAGCGGACCATCCCGACATCGAGCGCCGTCGCCCACCGGCCACGCGGGATCGCGGCGGCGATCAGGTCGGCGTAGCTGGCGTAATTGGCGACCGGCGGGCCGAACCGCGCCAGCCGTTCCAGCGCCATCTCGACGGCCTCGATCCGGCCGTAGCCGGAAATCTGGAACACGCTGTTGATCGGGTCGATCAACACGCCGGCCGCATAGCGGGGCTGCCCCAGCGCCAGTGGCTTCACCTGCCCCTTCAGCGAGGCGATGCCCTCGGCGCCGCCGGTGCCGGCATAGGGCTGCAGCAGCGGCGCATCGAGCCAGCGATCATCGACCGCGAAGCCGAGATCAGCCACGCCGTTCGCGATGCCGGGCTGAGCTGACGCGCGCGCGTCAGCCCGCAATGTCCATTCGCCAAAGGCCGTACCGATCTCGCCGGTCCACAGCCGCAGGCGCGCGTCGGCGAGCATGTAGCGGGCGAGGTTCGACCACGGCTCGATCGCGAACGACAGGCTGGACGACGGCGCCGCGATCTGGCCGGCGAAGCTGCCGTCGAACAGGTCATAGGCCAGCGCGGGCAGCTTGGTCAGCACGGGCCACCAGGTCTGCCCGTCGAGTTCGCAGAGCCGCTGATCGTCGTCACTCGCCATGCGCAGCGTCACGGGGGCGGAGGCGACAGGATCGTATCCGTCGATCTGGACTACGACGCCGAGCATCACATGAGGCTCACGAGATTGATGGCCGCCTGCCAGGCGCCGGCGCGGCGCTGGATGCTGCCGACCTCGCCGACGAGCTGCCCGTAGAAGGTCCGGCGCGACCGTTGCGCGTGCGGATCCGGATCGGTGATCAGCGCCAGCATCTCGGTGTTGCCCAGATACTCCAGCAACGGCTGCAGCTTTTCTTCCAGCTCATCCTTGTAGAGGCTGGAGAAGGTGAGCCCGACCGTGCGCAGCTTCGCGCCCCGGGTCCGCAACAGCACCCCGCGCCGCGAGAAGTCTGCGGTCCCGAGATCCCGGACCCCGAAGGCCGCGCCGTTGGAGAAGTTGCGCGCCGGCGAGAACCGGCGGCCGATCAGCACACGCCGCATCTGGAAGTAGAATCGCGTGGTCGAGTAGATCAGGATCCGCCAGTAGCGCGCGATCGGCGGCGTGCCGTTCAGCGGCGCGCTCCACTGCAAGGTCAGCTCGCCGCTCGGCAACTGCGCGGATCCGGCATAGGGCTGAAAGCTCGGGCCGATCCAGGCGTCGCCGCTGAATGGCCCCTGCGCCGAGGTCGCGGCCCACACCTGTGCGATCGAGTCGACAGGCAGGCTGGTCATGCCGAGCGCGATGATCGTGTCGACGAGGGTGTCCTTGCCAAGATCGAAGTCGATCAGGTGATAGGAAGTCCCGCTGCCAGTATCGACCATGCTGGTGCCCGCGTTGCCCCAGACGACGCCGAGGTAGTCGTTCGCCAGATAGGAGGGACTGCCCACCGTCGCGCCGAGCGGCGACAGCACCACCATCGGCAGGGGGCGCATGAGCCATGCGTGCGCCATCAGATCACCCGAACAGTTCGAGGGTGGTGGTGCCCGCCTCGAGATTGACCTCGATACGGGTGACGATGAAGGTGCCGCCGGCGCCCTGCTCCGCATCGGTCAGCGTGACACTCGGCAGGCCGAGCGACGGATCGAGCCAGATGACGTCCTGCGCCAGGACGACGAAGCGCCGCCGCTCGACCCCGAGCAGCACGGCGCGCGCGTCCACCATCACCTGCGCGTGGACGATCGTGTCGAAGAAGCCGGCCGCCGGATCGGCCTGCGCGTCGCGCGCTGAGGGGTAGCGCAGCGAGATCGACGGGTTGGACCAGGTCGCGACGGTCTGCTCACGCAGGCCGGGCGCATCGAGCGCGGGATCGAACGGCATCAGGCATACCCCCGTGCATCGGCAAAGAAGGCGCTCACCCCCGCGCCGCTGCCGCCGCTCTCCAGCGCCTCGACGATGCGGCGGAGAAGGTCGGTCTGGGTGTCCGCGATCTCGTTGCCGGTCTGCGCGGCCGCCGCCGTCTTCTCGGCCGCCGCGGCCGTCGCCTTCACGAACGGGTCGGCCGAGCTGCCGCTGATCGGCGTGGCGTTCTCGATCGTGCTGATCGCCTTGCCCGTCGCCGCCTGGATCGCCGCCTGCGCGTCGAAGAAGGCCTGCGTGGATCCGTGCAGCTCGCGCTCGACCCCGAGAAAAGTCTGCGCAGCGGCGAGATAGGCCTGCTGATCGATCGAGACGCCGGCGTCGATCTTGGCGAGGTACGGGTCGAGCGCCGCCTTCGCCGACGCCTCCTGGTCGCGCAGCGATAGCGTGGAGCCGCTGCCCGCATTCAACCCGGACAGGAACTCCTCGAGGCTGGCGGCCGCGCTCTTCGCGCTCGCCTTGGCTTCGTCCAGCTCGAGCCGGTAGAGCTTCTCTGCATCGGCGCGCTGCTCGGCCGAGGCGCCCGCCTCGTCGAGCACCTT
This sequence comes from Alterirhizorhabdus solaris, assembly GCF_007785815.1. Taxonomy (GTDB): domain Bacteria; phylum Pseudomonadota; class Alphaproteobacteria; order Sphingomonadales; family Sphingomonadaceae; genus Alterirhizorhabdus; species Alterirhizorhabdus solaris. The sequence continues at coordinate 23,266 of NZ_VNIM01000019.1, forward strand.
CACCATCGCGGCGAACTTGTCGTTCACGGTGTCGACCGCGGCGCCGACCGGATCGAGGCGCGCCTTCAGCAGCTTCGGGATGCTTTCGAGCTGCACCGCCTTGGCCAGCTGCTCGTCGATGTCGCCATCGCCCGCCAGCAACCGCTTGGTGGCAGCGCTGACGCCGGTAAGGACGCCATCCTTCAGCGCGTCGGCGATGGCGTATTTCACCGCCGCTTCCTGATCGTCGTTGAAGTCGATCGCGCCGGATTTGATCTTGGTCTTGCCCGACCCGCTGGTGTCGACGCGGTAGTCGCCATGGCGCACGCCGATCGAGACTGACGGGCTGCCCGAGAGAGTGCCGCCCAACTGATCGGCGATGTTCTGCAGCCCGGCGATGACGCTGCCGGCGGCGGTATCGGCGGCCGCCTTGAACCTGGCGCTGCTCCCGGTCGTCGAGGTGACGCCCAGATCCCCGCCGGTGAACCCGATCGTCGCCGAACCCTTTTTCGTGCTCTTCAGCAGGCCGGAGATAACCGGAAGCGCGACTGCCGCGACCGCGAGATAGGGCGCTGCCGCCGACAATGCCGAGCCGGCGCCACCGAGACCGCCGAGCAAGCCACTGCCGGCGGCCGCAGTGCCGCCGCTGCTGGCGATGCCGAGGGTCTGGGCGACATTGTTGATGCCGCCAGCCGCCGAGCTGCCACCTTTCAGCAATCCGCCGATCGACCCGAGGCCGCCGATCAGGCTGCCCAGTGGCGATCCTGTTCCCGAGGCCGACGAGACGATCGATCCAAGATCAGTGCTCTTTCCGCTCAGCAGCGCCAGCGTGTACCGCGCCGCGATCTCGCTGATCGCGTCGAGGCCCATCTGTTTGAAGGTCTTCCAGATCGACCCGGAGCCGCCCTCGAACGCATCGCGGTAGAAGTCGGCGAGGCCGCGCACGGTCTCCTCCTGGCGGCGACGCTGCTCATCCTGAAGGCGCTCGGTTTCCCGCGCCGCGTCCTCCTCGACCTTCGCCCGCTCCTGCGCGGAAGCAGCCAGTGCCTTCGCGTCCGTCGCTTGCTTGGAGGTGAGCTCGGCCTGATCTTCAAGCGCCCGCACGGTATCGAGAGCGGCGCGCGCCTGCTGTTCGGTCCAGCCATAGGCGGCCTGCAACTGCGGCACGGTCCGTTCGACGATATCGCGGTTCTGATCCCGCACACGCGCGACCGCCTCCTGCGCGTCGGCCTCGCGATCACCGTACTGGAGGCGGGTCTGCTCGATACGGGCGAGATCGTCCGCCTTGGCGATCTGCTCGTCGAGCGCCTTGGAAGCCCGCTCGCCGTCCTTGGCGCGCTGCTCGGCTTCGCGCTGCGCGTCGGACTTGCCGGCCGACTTCGGCTTGGGCGACGCTCCGGCCAAGAAGGAGTCGATGCCGTCACCAGCAGGTGTGGGCTTGGGTGCGGCGGCGGCTCGATCCTGCGCGTCGGCGATGGCGACGGCCGCGATCGCGTCGGCCCGTAGCTTCCTCGCTCGCGCCAGACGCGCGTCGACCGCAGGCTGTGATCCGCCGCCGGCCTTCGCTCGATTATAGTCGTCGGCGGCATCGCGATAATCGGAGATCTTCGCCTGGGCGTAACCCCGCGGCGTCGATGCCTGATCGAGACGAGCCTTGTCCGACCGCAGATAACCAACGATCCCCTCGTTCTGCAGCACCCGGGCAAGCCCGGTCGCCTGACGGATCGCCTCGGGCATGCTAGTGGCAACGCGGGTGGCGGCGTCGGCGAGGAGGACAAGCGCGCCGGCGTTCTGGGCGATCGCGTTCGCGAACTGTGCATCGAGCACCTGCCGCATCTCGCTGATCTTGTCGGCCGCCTCATCGGCCTGTGCGATCACGCTGTCGGAGAGCACCAAGCCAAGGCGGGCTGCATTCGCCGCAAGTTCGCTGATCTGCGCGCTGCCCCCGGCGAGAAGCGTGTCGAGCTTCTGGCCGGTCTTGCCGAACAGCTCCACTTCCAGTGCGGCACGACGGGCCGGATCCTCGATTTTAGAGATCGCGTCGGCCAGTTCGGGGATGGCCTGGCCGGCCGTCTTCACGTGGCCGCTGGCATCGCGAACCTCGACACCCAGAGCGGCGAAGGCCTTCGACGGCTTCTCGGCCCCGAGCGATGCCTTGCCGAGCTGGACCGTCAGCTTGGCAAGCGACTTGTCCATCTCCTCCTGCCCTAGCCCCACCTGCGTGGCGGCATAGCGATAGACCTGGAGGTCGCGCGTCGTGACACCGAGCTGCTGGGAGGTTTCACCGAGGCTCGACGCATAGTCGAGTGCGCGTTGCGCTGCTGCCGCAAAGGCCGCGACGCCGAGGCCGGCAACTGTGATGCCGCCCAGCCCCTTCAATTTCTCGAACGCGCCACTCACTCGCGCCGAGGCGGTCGTCGCCTCTTTCTCGATCCGGTCCATCCGCTGGGTGAACTCGGAGGAGAACTGCTCACCGGCCAGTTTAAGGCGGGCGACGATGTCGACTGATGGCATCGGGCTCTCCTTCGGTCGATCAGGCGATGCGGCTGGCGCGTTGAGCGAAATCGTTCGCAACCCGGGCGCCATACGGGCGCAGAGTGCCCTCTACCGAGAACCGCGACCGCAGGCTGATGCTGGGCACGAGCACGAAGATCACGGCCGAGGCGAAGCGACCACGCTGGATGGCCGTTGCGCTGGCGCCGCGCACCCGGCCAGCCTTGGTCAGGCGAATCCCCGCGGCGACGAGCAGCGTGGGCTTGCCTGGCCGTTCGACCGGAACGAGCTTGATCCCTGTCGCCGCTTCCCATTCGGCAGGCGTCGGCCGCCGCTTGCGCAGGCTCAGCGCCGCCGCCTTGGTCGGCACCGCGATCGTCTGGCCGCTGCGGGCGCCGATCCGGCCGCCCTCGACCTGTCCACGGATCGCACCCTTGGTCCGGTCGCCGCCCTTGGGATAGAGCAGCACGGCCGGCCCCTGGGCGAGGCCCGTCTTCGGGTAGATCTGGCTGTTCCACGCCTTGGCGAGCTTGCCGAGGCCACCGGCCGCCGTCGCCGCCTCGAGCGCGCGCTCCGCATCCTTGCCGACACCGGCGACGGCTGCGCGCTCTGCCTCGAGGACGGCCTTCTCGACGCGCTTGCGGTCCGCACCCAGCTTGGCGAAATCGATCGTCAGTGCGTCGAGGATGTTCGGCATCAGGCTTCTTCCTCCCGGGCGAACGAGTCGAGCAGCATGAAGGCGTCCATCAGCGCCGCCGGCTGGTCGGCGATCGCGCCGGCACAGGGGAGGATCCGCCCGCCCATCTGCCCGCCGTGCGCGCGCGTGGCGAACCACAGGTCGACGACGCTGAACACGCCACGTGGGATCTGGGTCAGGGGGTTCCGCTTCCAGACGGTGCCGGCGATCCACCAGCCTCCCGAAGCCTCGGCGTCATACTCGAAGTCGCGCGGGCGCCGCCGGCACGCCAGCGCCGCTCTCAGTTTCCCGACTGCGCGCCCGCGTAGAGCATGTTGTAGGCGGCACGGCCGGCGACGCGCAGCTCGAACGGGTCGATCGCCGCCATCGCCGCCGGCGTTACCCCGGACCAGTCGCGCGCGTAGGGGGCCGAGACGTTCTCCCAGCCGACACACAACCGCTGGAAGGCAACGACCGGCGCCAGCGCCTCGCGACGCTGCGCCTGCGCGATGAGCGCGCGATAGGCCGGATAATGCTCCGTCATCACCTGCTCGGCTGCCGCGATCAGCGCCAGTTCGTCGTCGGACAGCGCCTCGCCGCCCTCGGCCGCATCACGCTGAGCGATCAGCTGGACGAGCCGCTCGGCATCCTCGGGCGCCGTCTCACCGATCAGCGCATGCACGCCGGCGGTGAAGGCGGCGCGCAGCTGGAACGGATAGACCGCGCCGGCGCGATGCTCGCCAGCGAGCTCGGCCTCGATCAGCTCACGCTCCACCACACCGGCGGCGCGCAACAGGTAGACCGGCACCGGCGTCGCAGCAGCGCGCCACGGGGGCGTCCAGCGAGCCGGCTCGGTAGTCGAGATCGGGATCATGGTCGTTCCCTCAGTAGAAGCAGAGCACGGACTCGGTGTCGCGCGTGTACGCGTCGAAACCGGCGCCGATCGCCTGGATGCCCACCTGCTCGGCGCGCAGGTTGCCGCGCTTGGTCGGATCCGCGCTCACCGGCTGGCCCTTGGGCAGCGTCAGCGACCAGCTGTTGCCCGGGATCGTGCCGGCGCGCAGCACGGCGGGCAGGCGGTTGCCGGCGCCGATGTCGGTATCGAGGTTGCGCGCCGCCACGGTGGTCGCGAGCGGATCAAGCGCCAGCGTCGGCACGCGGCCACCGATCACACCCGGGCCATAGCCCTGCGGCGTGTTCGGATCATCCGGGGACTCGATCGCGTCGCCACCGTTGGACAGGGTCCACTGCGAGATCGGCAGCGGCTTGCGGCCGAGAGATACCGCGAAGGATCCACTCGTGCCCTGCACGAGCGTCGGACCGGAATGGCTGGCGATGACGATCGTGCTCGGGATCGCGATGTCCGCCTTGCCGACGTAGATGCCGGTGAAGCTGAACTCGGCGAAGCCCGGTCGCGCGCTCTGCCCGGTAAGGTTCACGACGCCCCGGCACGCCACAAACTTCCGCAGCACGCCATCCTCGTTGATGTAGATCGTGCCCGAGGGATGATCGGTCAGACGGGAGGCGACGTCACGCGGCGAGGTGCCGGCATAGGTCCAGTTCGCCGGCAGCGTCACCACGCTGGTCGTGTCGATCGGCGGCGCGAAGATATCGTTGATCTCGGCACGTCGGGCGGCGTTGTAGTCGAGGATGATGGTCGTCGTGCCAGCCCCGGCGCCGCTCACAACGCGCAGCGGCATGCCGAGGTAGGCGGCCTGCGCGGCGAGGAACGCCGACGACAGGGTCGCGGTCACCGACGTGCCGGCGCTCACCGTCTCGTTCAGGATTGCCGCGGTGAACTGGCCGCGCCGCCCGCACGCCTGGAGCGCCTGGTGCAACGGCGGCTTCACGCTGGCGGTGTAGGCGACGTTGTTGCCGGCGCCCTTCAGCTTGGAGCGGAAGCTGATCGTTGCGGCCTGCCCGATCACCAGCGGCGCACCGGCCACCAGCGAGCCGGTCGCCTCGTTCGACTGCTCGATCGCGAACGGCGCGTTGTACTCGACCGAGTCCGCCTCGACCGGGATGGCGTCGAGCAGGGCGGACGGGGTCGCGTCAGTGCCCTCCGTCGCTTCCAGCTTCAACATCACCAGGACGTTTTTCGGGCGAATGATGGGATCGGCCATGTCGGGTTCCTCGAATCAGGCGAAGCGCGACGGATCGCCGCGGGGGGTGGAAAATTGGATCTCGAACGAGGTGGCGAAGCCGAGCCGGCGCTCGGAGGCGAGCTCGGCGATCTCGACATCGGTATCGACCTCGTCGACATTCTCGACGGCGCCGGGCAGCTCCTCGAACGGCGTCTCGGTAACGAGGGCGGTGACGACGTCGGCATAGAGCGCGCTCAGCGTTGCGCCGTCGACGCCCTCGCCCTGGACGAACCCGTCGACCATCAGCGTCAGCACGTACCGCGTCGCACCGGCCTCGCCCTCGATCACGCGATGCCCGCGATCGTGGAGGCCGAGCGCGGGGTATGCATCGGGGTCACCGCTCGGGTTGATCTCGATGCACGCGATGCCGGCGATCGCGGCCAGCCGCGCCTCGGCCGCCGCAATGATCTGCCACCGGGCGGCGGTCATTTAACGACCACCACGACCCAGCGGCCGATATCGTCGCGGTCGGTGATGTCGTTCGCCTTCCAGCGCACGCCGGCGCGCTCGATGACGTCGTTCTTGCGCGGCCGCTGCGGCAGCGCGCTCTGCTCGATTTCGAAGCTCACCTGCCGGACGGTGTTGCCCGGGCCGTTGAAGGGCGCCCCGCTCGTGTCGGAATAGATCGCCGTGATCGGCGCGGAGACGAGCCCGCCGCCGGTGTAGAGCACCGGCTTGCGCATCACTGCGTCGATCGCGGCCAGGCCGACAGCGAACGGGTCCGCCATCACTCGGCCTCGGCAGGCTCGACGGCGCGCAGGTCGGCGACGAGCTCGGCTGCGGCTTCCTCGGTGACGTCGTCATCGCCGGCGGAGCCGACCAGCAGATCGGTGCCGGCGTCGCGATAGTGTCCGCGCTTGTCGAGCGCGGGGCCGTGAAGGTGGATCAGGGTCATGGGCGTGCCTCGATGCGATCGCGGCCGGGAGGATGCCCGGCCGCGACGATGGTCGGGATCAGGCGGCCACGCCGTTGAGGCGGACCGCGCAGGTTGCATCGGCGACGGTGGCATCGCCGAGCGCGGCGCCGATCAGCAGGTTCGAGCCCGCCGTCTTGGTCACCAGCTTGGCGGTGTTGTCCCAGTAGAGCTTGGTGCCGGCGGTGAAGTCGGTGCTAGCGGCGGTGCTCTTGGGCAGCGTCCAGACACCGACGACGTCACCCTCGACCGGCGTGCCCTGGGCGGCATCCGACTGGGCAACGGCGAACAGCGAGCCAACCTGGAAGCCGCCACCGGAGGCGACGGCATAGGGGGCAGTGAAGGTGCAGGTGTCGCCCTTGTGGCGATAGTTCTTGGCCATGTCTCGGTTCCCGAAGCAGGGCGCAGGCGGCGCGGCTTACCGGCCGCCTGCGCGTCGTCAGATTATGGTGGCGGCGGCAGAGCCGGCGATCAGCCGGCGCTCTTCCAGAGGCCGCGGTGGTCGATGACGGCAGCCGCGAAATCGAGGCTTGCCTTCATTTCGACGCCGTCGACGGTGAAGCCCATCCGGCTCGACATCTGCACGCCCTCGGAGCCTTCGAGGTACGCATATTCGACCGTGTCGACCTGCGCGTTCGAGGCGGCACCGTACCAGGCGCTGGTGGAGTTGCCGTCGAGCACCGCCTCGACCACCGGATCGAGCGCGGTGCGGCCGCCGGCGCGGAACTCGTTCACGTCGGTCGCCTTGGCCGGCACGAACTGCGAGCTCGTGTACTGGTAGGCCAGCTGCTCCTGCGTGGCCGGCACCAGCAGGTGCTCGGGCATCAGGTTCAGCTCCTCCTTCTGCAGCCCCTTCTGCAGGCGCATGTCCTTGCGCATCGCGGCCAGCGACGTCGGCGAGATCGCGCCGGTGCCAAGGTTGCCGTGATCGGCGTGGAACAGCGGGATCCCGTCCGGCATCACCGGGTTGGACGTGATCTGCGCATAGACCGTCCGGTTCTCGAGCCGGGCGCCGGCGGCCGCAAAGCCGGTGGCGACACGCTCGAGCGCGCGCAGGTCGTCGTTGATGAGCAGCTGCCGGCTGAAGGCGATGATGCGGCCATAGGTTGCGATGCCGTAGCTGACCTTGCCGTCGGTCGCGGTGCCGTACCGGAACTCGCCTGCCTCATTGGTCTTCACGAGGTCCGGCATCGCCGACATCTGAACGATGTCGATGCTGCGGAAGTCAGGCGCGTTCGGCGCGCGCCGTGCCCACAGGCGATAGCTCGGCTGGTTCTCGTCGTAGGCGGCGCGCAGGCGGCGGTGCAGGCCATTGCCGACGAGGTTGGCGAAGTCGCTGCTGGTGTGCAGCGCGCGCTCGGCGATCTCGTTGGCCGACATGCCGCGCACGTTGACGCCGGCGGCGGCGAGATGCTCCTCGGCCATGCGCAGCAGCGACATGCCGCGATAGGCGCGGCCGACCTCGGCGAGCTGGCCACGCGGGGTCATGCGGTGGAGGATCGCTTCCTCCATGCCCCGGCGCTGGGTGTCGCCGGCATCGCGCGTCACCGAAATCCGGCTGTTGGTCGGTGCCGAACTGTCGCGCTCGGCGAAGCGGCGGCCGATATCGGCCATCAGCGCGTCGTTGGTCAGCGGCGTCGCCTCGTGCCGCTCGATCAGCTCGAACGTCGCATCGTCGGTCAGGCCGGCGTTGCGCGAGGCGGTGCGGATCGCCGCGACGGTGACCGTGGCGGGCGCCTGCCGCTGCTGGGTCGTTACGTTCGTCGGCGTGACATCGATCACCGCGTCGGGGGCGCGAGTGCTGGGATCGGCCGGGTTATCGCCGGTCGGCTGCGTAGGCGCAGTCGTCATAGTGGTCTCCTGGGCTGCCGGCGAAGTGCGGCGGATGATGCAGGGGTGTCCGCCCTGCGCGGGCTCTGCGCTTCGCACCTGCGCGCCCACATCGAAGGGCATCGGCACGAAGCTGATCTCGTAGGGCTCCCAGTCGACGGCGCGATAAAGCGCGCGCTGGCCCTCGTTCTCGGTGATCTCGAAGGTGTGGACGAGGTAGCCGACCGACACGTTGCGGATGATGCCGGCAGCGATGTCGGCCGCGATCGGCTTGACGTCATCGCGACTGGAGAGCTGCAGCGTCGCGATACCCTCGCCGCCTTCCATGCGGGCCGAGCCCGGCACGACGACGCCGATCTGGTTGGCAAGCTCGTAGCTGCGATGCGTGTTGAGGACTGGCGCGCCCCGGTTCAGGCGATCGAGGCGGACCGCGCTGGCATCCGTCGACAGCTCTTCGTCGATCTGTTCGTAGCGTGCCCAGGAGAAGCGCGTGCCGCGCGCGCCGGTGGTGAAGACGACATCGACGGTGTTCGCCTCGGGATTGAACGTCTCGCTGCGGATCAGCAGCTGGCGGGTGACCATTTGTGCGTCGACACGCGTTTCGGTGGCCGGTGGCGCGGCGTTCGGCTGGGTCATTGCGATCTCCGGGGTCAGGCCGCGTCGGCGGCGTCGGTGCTGTCGTTGGAGGCCTCGTCGGCCTTTTTCCCGCCGCCTGTGTTGTCGCCCTTGGCGGGGTTCATCACCTTGCGCGGATCGCCGTCGAACATGACGCCGGCACCCAGCGCGGTCTCGGCAGCGGCAATGTCCTCGGCATACTGCGCGAGGAACTCGAGATAGTCGTACCCGCGCTCCTCGACGAGCTGGCTCAGCGTCACCTTGCCCATCCGCAGGTTGGCGAGATCGGCCTGCGCATCCTTGTACGGATCCACCGAGATGAAGCCCGGCGGCGTCCAGCGCCAGCCGAAGTTCGCCGCCGGCAGCAGCTGCGCGGCGAGTGCCGCCTCACGATAGCGCTGCGCGATGACGCGGCAGAGCTTGTGCACGACGACAAGCCACTGGATCCGCTCCATGCGGCGGCGAAACCCGTGATGGCCGGCGCGCCAGCTGGAGTAGTTCACACCCGAAAAGTCGCCGGTGGCATGCTCGTACATCACGCCTGCGGCGGCCGCCGCCTCGCGGAGGTAATATTGCGCCGTCTCGGCAATCCCCGGCGCGTTCGGCGGGGTCGCCATCGTGATATCCTCGCCCGGGAACAGGCGGGTCATCATGCCCGGCTCGAACTTCTCGACGAGGCGGCCGAACTTCTTTGCCAGCGCCTGACCCGTCTTCGGGTCGGTCAGGGCAACACCGTTGTCGCCCTCCTTCTCGGTGATGAAACCGGCCATGCACGAGGCGATGCGCTTGCGGACCAGCTCGGCATCGAGATAGCCGCGCAGATCGCGCAGGGTCATCACCGCCGGCGCTAGCAGCGGCATGCCGCGGTCCTGCCCGGGGCGCAGCTTGTTGTAGAGGTAAACGATCTCGTTCGCCGGTACGCGCTCGCTCTGCATCGAGCGGCTGCGGAACTGGGCGACGTCGCCCGGGTGAGCCGGCAGCAGCCAGTAGGCGACCTTGCGCCCCTTTCCGTCGTACTCGATGCCGCGATCGATATAGCCGCCACCGTTCAGCGAACCGCTCTTCAGTGGGTCGAGGAAGTCGGGCTCCATCACCTGCAGCTGCAGCGGCGCGACCGTCACGCTGGCGTCGAACTGCAGGCGCCGGAAGCGGATGATCGCCGCTCCCGATTCCGCCATGCCCTTCGTCGACAGCCAGAGCAGGCCGTTCAAGTCATGGTCGCCGTCGTGGTCGCAGGCCTCGCTCCATCCGCGCCAGTTGGCCGCGACCTTCTTGGCGTTGCGCCCCTTCAGCCCGGTCGGCGCACCGACGATGCCGGTGCCGACGACATGGTCGGCGAAGGTGTCGACGATCTGAAGCGCCCAGCCGTTGTTGCGCAGCAGATCCCGACAGCGGTTTCGGACGATCTCCTCGCTGGCGCCCACCTCGGCGTTCGCATCGGTGCCGCCGGCCTGCCAGCTGGCGGTGCGATGATCCCGCTTGGCTGCGTCGTAGGCACGGCCGTGCATATCGATGCGCCGGCGCGCCGCAATGCGACGTTCACCGGCACCGGGCGACAGCCAGCCGATGGCCTGGTCGAGCCACGTCACGTCAGAACGACGCCACGGAGGTGCGGCACCGTGCGCCGGCGTCGCTCTGCACGTCGGCCTGGATCATGCGGAGGATCTCGCGCATCTCGGCCAGCGACCGATAGGTTACCTCGCGGCCGTCGGCATAGCGGACCTTCATCGCGCCGGTGGCGATCGCCGTGCGCAGCGCTTCGGCGTCAGCCGTCGTGAACGCCATGTGCGCCTCCATCATAACCAGCTTTCGCCGCTGCCGGCGGCGTCGGACTGCACCCACGCGTCCGGCGGGGCAGCTGCATCGGGTTCAGGCGCCGCCTGGGCGATCCAGCGGCTCGCCACCTGCTCGACCCGCTCGTTCAACCGCAGGCCGAAATGGATCAGGCCCTGCAGGGCAGCATAGGCATAGACCCGGCAGTCGAGCGCCTCGTTCGCCTTGCCCTTGGGGCATTCCCATACGGTGAAGCGCGATCCGGAAACGACCTTCAGCACGCGCCGCTCAACGATGAGCTGCTCGTACCAGGCGAGCTCCCGACGAGCATCGAAGTGCATGAAACCCGGTCCGGGCTCGTGGACCTCTTCCAGTCGCGCCCGGATCGTATCCTTCGCGGCATTCACCCCGATAACGGTGGGCTTGTACTGCGACCGCTTGCGGTTCGACGGTTTGACCGTCGGCCAGACCGGCGCGCGCTGCCCGTTCTTCTCCGACGCGCCCTTGATCGCCCAGATCCGGCGCGCGAGGCGCGCCTTGGCGAATGCATAGACCTCATTGGTGCGGTGGCCGCCCGAATCGATGCACGCCGCCTCGACACCGAATTCCCGGCCGTCCGCCCGGCGGAAGGTGCGCAACAGCTGCTCGTCGACGCGCTCCCATAGCGCGAGGCTCGCGGTGTCGCCGTCGATCACCACGAAGGCGATCGTCCAGCTTTCTTCGTTCGCGCCCCACGCGACAAACTCGAGTTCGACGCGATCGTCCTGCGTATCGCCGCCGACGGTCACGAGGCCGGCACCGTCCGGGATCTCACCCGGCCAGCTCTCGGCCCGCGCCGCCAGCTTCTCGGCGCTTAGATCCTTGCCGGTCGATCGACGGTGCGGCCGGCCGCGCTGCGTGTTGTCGAAGACCACCCGCTGGTCCGGGTCGTCCTTCATGTCGAGCCACTTCGTCGCCTGCTTCGGCGGTGCGTCCTTCGGCCAAGGCGAGAACAGCTTGCCCGCCGTGAAGCTGGCATGCTCGTTATCGACCGGCCATTTACCGCAGTCAGGGCATCGGACCCGGTAGACCGCGTGGCGCGGCCCCGCCCACCAGTCCCAGATCGCCGCGACCGGATCATCGACGCCGCCGCGCCACGCCTCTTCATAGTCAGCCAGCGGGTCGTGATGCTGGCCGCAGCACGCATAAGGCTTCGTCTGGTGCCAGCGGATGGTCGATGCCGTGCCGGAGATCGCGCTGAGCCGCGCGCCCTCGTCCCAGCCGACGCCGCACGCCTCGCAATAGATCCGGGCGGTGCGCGGATGGTGCGCGACGACGTTGCCCGCCTCGTCGAGCGTCTTGTCCCATTCGACGTGGCGGAAGAAATCGAGAAACTGGCGATGCCGGCAGGCGGGACACTCGACCGACGCCTGCCGCTGGTCGCCGGAAATGTAGCTGGCCTCGATCCGGCTCTCACCCTCGATCGTCGGCGAACACACGCGGACCGAAAGATATTCCGAGAACGTGGCCTGCCGCTCGTCGCCCAGCCCGATCGCGTCGCCCTCACGGGTGAGGACGTATTTGTCGACCTCGTCGTACATCGTGATGCACACGGGCCGGCGGGCGAGGTTGTCCGGCGAACCGGCGCCGGCGAGTGCCAGAAAGCCGCCGGGGAAACCCTTGTAGAGCAGCGTCTCCTCGGCCGTGCGCGTCTTGCGCGAACCCATGAGCTCGCGCAGCACCGGCGTCGCCCGGATCATGGGCGAGATCCGCTCTTTCGAGAACTGCTCGGCCGCCGCTTCCTTCGGCTGCACCAGCAGCATCGGCACGGGTTTGACGTGGGCGTGATAGCCGACGATCGTCTCGAGCAACGCGGTCTTGAGCAGCTGCGTGCAAACCATTGCGGTCAGGACGTGAACGCCGGGTTCGGTGACCGCTAGCATCGCCCCGCGCGCCACCTCGACGGTCGACGTCCGCCACTTGCCCGACGTGCTGCCCGCCTCCTTCGCGAGCCGCCGATAACGATCCGCCCAGTCGGGCAGGCTGATGTAGGGCGGAGGGGTCAGGCCGCGGCGCCAAGCGCGCCGCAGCCGGTCATCCTTCGCCGGCTTCTGCGAACTCCGCTTCTGGCTCGCCGAGATCCTGGAGCTGCTGCTGGACATACTTGTTCAGCGCCTCCACCACCGCGTCGGGCGACACGCCCAGCTCGGCGGCGATCATCGGCCCCACCCGCGCCGGCCAGTTCATCCAGGCATCGCGAAACTGGCGGGACTGTTCGAACAGGATGGCCTCGGCGACTTCGATATCGACGAGGTCGCCCGCCTCTTTCCGCGCAGCGAGCAGGTTTTTCGCGGCGAGCGCGTTTTCCTTCACCCGCTCGGCATCGCCCGTCAGCACGAAGCGGCCGGCCAGCACCTCGGCGATGAAGTCGATCGTGTCCTCGACGACGGTGTCGCCATCCTCGAGCGCGTCGGAGAAGGCGATGACCGGGGCTCGCTTGGGCGCAGCGGCTGCCGGCGTCTTCGCTTTGCCGGGGGTGGCAACAGGCGTGGCAACTTTCGCGGTGTTGCCACTGGGGTTGCCACCCCGGTTCTGCTTGCGCCAGCCGCTGCCGGCGAGCGCGGGATCGAGCCGCCCGTCGGCGCTAAGCGGCAGTTTTCCTTCGCGAATTGCCTTCCCGACGAGGGTGTGGCTGCATCCGTCCAGCTTCGCGAACTGCCGCACCGAGACGAGATCGCTCACAGGTGGCAACCCCTTTCAGAACTCATAGCTGGGAAAGCTACGCGCCTTTGCGCCCCGTATACGATTTGGCCCCGGAAGGACCCAAAAGGGGGGGGGCTACCTCAGCCGCACTGGGTTCCACCTGCGAGCGGATCGCTCGAGCAAGGCTTGCCCTTCATCCCCTCACGCGCGCGAACCAAGTTCGACCTGAGCTCGTGCGTCAGCGCCGGCAGCGCGACGACCAGAACGAGCGCCAACAAGGCGGCGAGCAAGCCGTACTCGATTGCTGTCGCACCCTTCACGCAGTTCAGAAGCCTGCGGGGCATTCGACGCTCCTGATCCGCCAAGGCTGGGAACTGATGCACGTAGCCGGCGACGTCTAAGGATCTGGTTAATCCAGCCGTCTGACGATCCGCCGCACCGCCTGTTCGATCGGCAGGCGCACCAGCGGCTCATCCTTGGCAAGCATCAGCATGACCAGCACGCCAACGCACCGGACGAACAGGCGCAGCCCCTCGTCCATCAGCCGCGCCCAAGACGCCGGCATGCGCGGCCGACTTCATCGAGGCCGTCGAGCAGCTGCTCGGTGCGTTGGTGAGGCCGGCGCTCGTCGGCCGCGACCACTGCCAGCGAGCACAGGCGGTCAACCTGCTCGCTGATCTGTTCGGACAGGCTGAGGCGACGCTCGGGGAGTGGCTGGGCCATCATCGCCTCCGGGCAAAGAAAAGCCCGGCGGCCTCTCGACCCCGGGCGCATATTCGGATGGTGGCGATTTGCCCTAAGTTTTGCCGGTCGTCAACCTGAACGATCAGGCGGCCATCGCCACCCGGCCACTGGCGATGGGAACATAGCCCCAGCGCCAGTCATCACGAACCACGACGAGCAACCCCTCGACCTCGACTATCTGGGACAGGCGAAGCTCACGGCAGAGCGCGGCATGGCAGGTCGCTGCCATCCACAGTTCGTCGGGCGCAACCCCATCCCGGTGCGCCGCCGCGACCGCGTCGACCACATCCTGGTGCAGCTGCCGCTCGACCGGCGCCGGGGCTGGCGTGGGCGCGCGCGCCACCGCCGGACGGGGGGCTACCCGCTCCGCCGCTTCCAGCCAGCCCATGAGCTTGCCGAAACGCTGGTGGAGCACATTGGCGCAGAACTTCACGGTCGAGCGCAGGCGCTCCCCCGCCTGGCTGCGCTTCAGCTCGGGAAAGGCGGTGGCGGCGGCCGGACCGAGGGCCTCGTTCCTGCATACGATCGCCTCGAACGCGTCACCCATCGTTTCCCCGAGCATCTTGCGGGCCTCGGCGTAATCGGCCCGGGCGTCGGCGATGGTCTGGAACCGGGCCATCAGACTGTCAGGGGCATGCGCCGCGCCGCCGCCCCCTCGCCCGCCCTCGTAATTGGCGGTGCAGCCGGTCGTGTCCCAGGCGAGCGCCGCGATCTCGGCGTACCAGTCACAGGCCTGCGCCTCGTGGCGCTCGAGCACGCCGGCGCGCTCGAGCAGCTCGACCCGCGTCAGACGGCGCACCGTTTCCGATGCGGTGCGGGTGTGGCCATCAACGATGTTCGTCTCGGCAAGGTGCAGGCGTGCGCTGTCGCGCTGAGCGTGCGGCAGATCGGATGCCGCCGCGGTGTCGGCCAGCACGTCGCGCTTCGCCGTCGTCCGAACCTTCGTGCCCTTGCCCATGTTACCCCCGGTCGGCCGACCCGGGACGGGCAGCGTTCACGGTATGTCGTCGAGTTTATCGAGCAGCGGCAGCCCCCAATCTGCCACCCCCTCGACGATCGGCGCCGGATCGAGGCTGACGATAGAGAGCCCTCGCGCGGCGCAGGCCCGTCGCACGTCGTCGGTCGAATAGTTCGCGAGGCGATCGGTCAGCTGGATCGAGCGCCCAACGCGGCGCGTGTAGGTCAGATACCCGCCGGCCGCGAGCTTCTCGACGTAGCCCTGCACCCGCTTGGACGCGATACCGGCGCGCTCGGCGATGTCCTGATGGCTTGGCGGGATCTCGTGGTCGGCGAAGTACGCGCGGATCGCGCTCAGCACGCGCTGGCTGGTGGAGCGGCTGGACTGCTTCATTCGGCCGCGATCGCCCCCTCGTAGCCATCGAGTGCCTCGTCAATCTCGCCCTGCGTCAGCGCACCACACTTCAAACCCAGCCGTCTCACCTCGGACGACATGCGCCTGATGTCCTCCCCCGTCAGCGGCACCGACGGTGCCCGTTCAATCGGCACCGCCGGTTGTGACAGCAGCAGCGTCCGAAGCCGGCAGGCATCGATCATGCGGTCTGGTGCGGGCACCTTGCGTGCGCACTCCCGGATCTCGGCAACCGACGGGAAAAAACGGCAGGTCTTGGATGCCGCGTCGAAAGCGCGCGCCAGCACGTCCGCGTCGATGTCAGCCAGTGCGATCTGGTACGCTTCGAGCCGCAACTCCACTTCCGGATCTGTGAGCTTTGCAGCCGGATAGAGGATCGCAAGCGTAGCCATGAACTTGGAAATGCGCCCCGGAGTCGAGCCGCGCGGAGCGGCATCGTAGGTCGCCAGCGCGCGCTCGGCGCAGGCCTTGTCCTCGGCATTCAGCACCGGGAGCGCGTCGTTATCCTTCCAGATCGCGTTCACCGCGAGCATGGCGGCGAGCGATGTCGTCAGCTGCGGCGCGGACCATCGGGTTGACGGGGCCGTCTCGCCGGCCACTGTCCTGGTGATGTCGTTGGGCATTCGGGGATCTTTCGTTCCGGGGTTCGTAGACGGTGGTCCAGTTTCGCTCGACGGCGAGATCGATCAGATCCCCCGGCGGCCAACCCGCCTCGGTCAGGTCCACAAGCTTGCGGCAGAGCAGCTCGTAGGCTCGTGGTGTCAGCGTCTGCCGCTTGGCCCGGCGCATCGCCAAGAACCCGGCCCATTGCTCATCGGAGACGGCTGCCGGCGGTGGCATGCCCTTCCAGCGTTTGGCGGATACAGGGCTACCGGGTGCCGGACCCATGGTGCCGCTCGCTTCCGGCTGAGGCTGATCGGATGAAACCGCCATGCCCCCGCCCTCGCGCTCCGAAGAAGGCGTAGCCTTCGAAGGAGAGATGGTGGTTCTTGACGGTTTGTCCGAAGCGGCTTCGGGGGTTGGCGTCGCTGGCTTCGGGGGTGTCGTGCTTTCGGGGCGCAGCGGTTTCGCCCCCGAAGCCGTTTCCGGGGTGCGGTCAGGGTGAACAGTGTAAAGCACCCCCTTGCCCGGCCGCTCCGTGCGCGACAGGTGACCAGCGACGACAAGCGATTTAACGGCCGCCTGAACGGTCCGGTCCGTCTTGCTGCACTTCGCCGCCAGCGATGCCATTGAGGGCCAGCAGACACCCTCGTCGTTCGCGCAGTCCGCCAGCGCGAGGAGAACGATCTTCTCGCTGTCGGGCAGTGCGAGCGACCACACTGCACTCATGATGCGGATGCTCATATGCGGAAAGGCCGCGCCAGATCGGCCGCCGCTGGACGCCAAGGCCGGGGCCGCATGCCCTCCGGCTCGTGGCATCGCCAGCAGGTGACGTTGTCGAGCGCCGGCGCCGGCCGATCCTCTCGCGCGCCGCACATGCATACGAAAGCAATCAGGCCGGCAGGCGTAGTGGCAGGGTGGATGTACGCCCACGTCGACGACGCCAGCGCCGGCGCCACCGGTTTACAGGCCGGCTCATTCGGCGGGCAGACAGGCGCCGCGGGTTGATGCTTCGCCGGCGCCGGTTGACGCCGGGGCGCCACCGCCGGCGCCAGGTCCGCGTCGCCGAACAGGTCGAACATCCCGCTCATGGTCGAGCCGCCTTCCACGCCTCGAAGGCGACCGCGTGCGTGGGGCACAGATCCTTGCCCGCCGCCGGCGACGTGCTGCAGCCCGCACACAAGGGAGCGTCGCAGGTGCCGCTCTTGCGGGTGGTGACCTTCCAGTCGCAGGCCAAGGTCGCCGGCCGGCCGCATTTGCAGCGCTGGCGCCGCCGCGACGAGCAGACGATCGCGGAGCCGCCGCCCGGGAGGGTGATATGGTCGCACGTCATGCGAAGAGGTCCAGTTGCGGGCCGGCCGTGAACGGCAGGGCGATGGGTGGTGGCCGCATGTCTATCGGGGCCGGGGCCGGCGCATTGACGCGTCCGGGGGCGCGACAAGCATCATCGGCCCGATCGGCGCGCACCTCGTACCGCGCGGCCGTTTCGTGATCGCCGAAGCGTCGGCAGACCATCGCGCTGTAGATCATGCCCGCACGCTTGCTGCGCATGAACCAGATCGGGTCCGCACGGGCGCCGGCCTCCGCCTCGGCCTGATAGCGGCCGAAGTCGCCCATGCCGGTTGCGGGCAAGGCCTCGTCGGCGGCGATCGGGGCGGCCGGTGCCGGCGCGGGCTCCTCCGCCGGCGCGGCGGGCGCAGCGGCCAGCCGCGCGCGCAGGCCGTCCACGACCGACTCGAGGCCGCCGGCGCGATTGATGATCGACTGGCGCGTGCAGGCAATGCGCTGCATCTGCGCCGCCTGCTCGCCCCATGCGGCGATCGATCGCTCGAGCCATGATCGCTCGCCGGGCGTCACGCACGCACCTGCTCGAACTTGACCTGCTTCTCGGGTCCGACATGGGATGTTGCGCTGTAGGCATAGCCAAGCGAGTAGATGCCCGCACGGTCGACGTGCACCGTGTAGCCGGCGCAGTCGGGCCGCCACCAGGCGCGATGCTCCCCTGACCAGATCCTCACGGGCTGGGCCGCGAAGAACGCGACCAGCGGCGCCGTCAGCGCCTCGAGCGCGATGCGCGGCGCTGGGTCATAGTCCAGCGCCGTAGGGTGTGAGTTGGCGGCGTGGCGCCTGCCGGCGAACCGGACGCGGACATAGTGCTGCTGCGAACGGCCCGGCCGGGCGATCACGCAATCCTCGCCGGTTTCGAGATGGCGAGCCGCGCGACCGACGATCGGGTCCACCCCGTAGCGGCGTCGGACGTAGTCGTAGGCGGCGACCATTAGTGCGTCACCCGCGAGGCGCTGACGTTCTCGATGTCGATCTCACCGCCGGACCCAGGGCAGTCGTCATCGAAGCGACCGCGCGCAATCTTCTGGGCCTGCTCCTCGGTGTCGGCGCGGATGTCGTAGGTCTCGGTTTCATAAGTCGTCTCGGACCATTCGACCTCCACGCGCCAAACGATGGCGCTCTCAGGATCCTCGACCTCGAACAGCTTCCACTGCGGATCATAGTGCTGGCGCACGCCGGCGGCCGCAGTGCCGAACCCGGGGAGGTTCGCCAGATCCTGAAGCGATGGCTTGCCGGCGCCCATCACTGCAGCCCCAGCGCGTTGCGGTAGGTTTCGAGCAGCGCGTCCATCTCATCGCGCGCATCCTTCTCCATCTTCCGGAGCCGGATGACGCTGCGCATGGTCTTGCTGTCGAACCCCTGCGACTTGGCCTCGAGGTAGACGTCGCGGATGTCGTCGCTCATCCCCTTCTTCTCTTCCTCGAGCCGCTCGATGCGTTCGATGAAGAGGCGCAGTTGCTCGGCTGCCACGTTGTCGGACATCAACCGTCCTCCCGCTCGTCAGCGGGGGTTTCGTCAACGCCGTCGCAGCCGTTCTCGACGGCCCGCTCTGCCGCCTTGTCGAGCATCCGGTGGACCGGCGTCGTGCCGTCCTCCTCTTCATGCTCAAGCTCGGCCGCGATCGCGGCGGCAAAGGCCTCGGGATCGGTGACGACGAGCTCAACCTCGTCCCAGAAATCGGACCCATTGGTGACGGCATGAACCAGAAGGCCCGTGCCGATGGAGATGAGCAGGCGGCCGTCAACGATTTCGACGGAAAGCTGCTGGTCTTGGAAATCACTCATGCTGATGCTCCGATGCGGCCACGCGCGCGGCGTGGCGGGGTCATGGGTTGCGGCGCTACGGTGGCGCGGCCGGTGGCGACGATCGTCACCACCTTGCGGCCGCGCGAGCCCGCGATCGTAATGAGGCCCGTCGATTGGAGACGGTCGAGCATCTCCGTTCCACGACACGGCGAGAGCCCGAAGCGCTCGGCTATTGCCGTGCCGGACGGGCAAGCATCGCCATGCGCAGCGCACGCCTCGAGCCACCTGAGCAGCGCCGCGTTCCTGCGGTCGGCCACGGCGCTCATGCCGCTGCCCTCCCCAGCCCGCGGAACTCAAGATAGCTCTCGAGGCCGAGGTCGATCAGCGCGGTGACGAATTCGTCGAAGGGGCGCGGATCCTCACGAGCCGCGCGGAGCACGGCGGCGCGCAGCTTGGGCTTCCCGGCGGGCTCGGGGGCGATGGTCGCCCCGGCCGGCGGCCCTGCCAGCGCCACGTCCAGCAATTCGGCGGCGAACCTCCCGGTGGCGACGTTGCGCTGGGCGGCCATCTCCTTGACCTGCTCGAAGACGGCTGGCGTCACCATCGCGCCGAGCGTCTTCCGTTTTTCGGCGCGTTCCGGCGCGGTCGTGACGGGAAGCGATGCAGGTTCGGGTGGGGGCGGTGCCGGGGCCGGGGCCGGTGCCGGTGCCGGTGATGGCGTGACCGGCCGGCCAACGATGCCCGCGATCTTCGCGACGATCGCGTCCACCTCAGGATCATCGGCGGCGATCGCTCGCTTCCCCGGGGTGGGAAGCGGGCGGGCCGCCTGGATCGCGCCGGGCGCCCGACGTCCCAGCGTGATCTCACGTACCCCGCCGGTTGTGCGAACGGTCAGCTTGCCCTCATCGGCAAGGTCCGCCAGCAGCGTCCGCGCCAGCTCGGTCGACCGGAAGCCGTATTCGTCGGCTACCTGGGCGTCGGTGGGAAGAGGCTCGCCATGCTCGATCGCGTGGGTGATCCACGCCAGCAGCTTCTGCTTGTTCGCGCGGGAGTGCGTCATGCCGCCGCCCTCCCCTCGCCCGCATCTTCGTCGGCCATCCGCTCGTAAAGCGTCGGACCGGCCTCCGTCTCGATGAAGCGCAGGTAGGCGGGCACCCAGCGGCGGGCGTGCGTTACCGTGCCGGGCATCATGCCGAACTCGCGCTGCGCGTCGTCGTCGGCGCGGAAGAAACGCTCACACGCGCGGCTGATCTCGCCGGTCGGCAGCTTCTCGATGGCCTTGGCGATCACCGGGTTCACCTCGGCGACGGCCGCGATGCGCCACTTTTTCGCCAGCCGGTCGAAGAACGTCGCGTCGGGCGACCACAGCGCGCGGATCTCCTCGTCACCCAGCCCGAGCATGAAGCCGAGCTGGTCGTGCAGCACGTTGCCGAAGCCCGGCGCCGCCAGCGTGCGCGATAGGATCAGGCCGGTGGCGAGCGCCGCCGCGAAGCCGCGCGTGTGCGCCGGCGCCTCGCTGAACATGGCGAAGGCCGCCTGCAGGTCAGGCTCGGTGATCCAGGCGGCATCCTTTGCCGACAGGAGGCACGCGGCCACCGACCTGAGGCAGGCATGGTCCTTCAGCTGCTCGCGTACCGCCGCGTCGTCGTGGATCATCTGCGGCAGCGCGTGGACACCCAGCGCGGCCGACGTCTCGCGGGCGAGCAGGTTGCGCAGCGTCGTGAAGACGAGGAAGTCGTTGGCGATCTGGAACGCGCCCGGCTTGGCCACCGCCTCGGTGCCGTCGAGCAGCGCCGCCTGCAGGATCATGCGGCGCGTGATGCGCACCGCGTCGATCGCGGCCGAGGTCAGGCCGTGATCAGCCTTCGCCGCCGCCTCGATCGAGCGATGCTGCTCGACCACCGCGCCGGTTCCATCGGCACCGGCATCCTCGCGCCAGCCCTCGGGGCGGTAATAGCCGCGCAGCTGGAGGCCGCCCTCGCCTTCCACCGCCACCGCGACGATCGGGCCGGCCGGCAGCTGCTTCTCGGCGCCGTCGACGATCGCCTCGCTTTCCGCCTCGATCCTGTCGCGCTCGGCGAGCAGCCGCTCGACCTCTGGCTGGTCGCCCTCGACGTTGGCGACGATCCCCTCGTCGGCCGGCTCGGCGATCTGCTCGAGGCGATCGTGGATCACGTCGCAACGCTCGTCGATCTCACGCCGCCGCGCGCGCTGCTCGTCGGTCAACACCGGCTCGAACTCGACCCTCGCACGGCTCCAGCTTGGCGCGATCGTCTCGACCTCGCTGACGCACGCCGGGACCGCGTCGAGGATCTTCGCCTTTTCCTCCTCGATGCGGGCGAAATAGAGATCGCCGAGCGTGCCGGGGTGGACGATGCGAACCTGCCCGTCGGCGAACAGATCCTCCTCGATCGCACCGCCAGCGCCGACGTAGGCATCGCGGCCGACGAGGCGCAGCATCTTCGCGAGATCGTAGGCGGAGCCGCTCGTTTGGATCGCGCGTCGAATCGAGTGTGCATGGTGGTACCCGCCCGCCCGCTGCGCCTCGAACACCCTGTGCTGCAACGCCTGATCGGCGGTGCTGCCGTAGGCCTCCACCGCGTCACGCGACATGCCGGCTGCGGCATAGACCTCGAGAATGGCGGGATGCACCTGCCCGAGCCTCATCTGCCGGCGCACGTGCTTTTCGGTCGTGCCAAAGCGGTGCGCGATGGCCGCCGTGTCCATCGCCGGATCCGCGGCCAGCTTGGCGAAGGCGCGGAACTCCTCGATCGGCGGCAGCGCCACCCGCGCGGTGTTCTCGATCACCGAGATCTCGGTCGACCGCCCGGCCTCCTCGTCGCGGACGACCACCTCGACGGGATGGTCGGCCGGGATCGCGTCGCGATCGCGCAGGGCCTGCAACGCGCGCAGCCGCCGCCCGCCCGCCAGCACGCCGTAGCGCCCGGTCGCCTTGCCCTTCGCGGTCGTGACGGTGTGGACGATCAGCGGCGACAGCATGCCGTGCGCGAGGATCGAGGCCTCGAGGTCGGCAGTGCCGCTGCCGTCGTCGTGCTGGCGGACGTTCATCGGCGAAAGCTCGAGCTTGCCGAGGGGGACGGGGATGCTCATGGGTGGGTCGCTCCGATCGTGTTCGGGGTGAACGGAGGCGCCGGCGCGGGATCGCCGGCGCCTCCAGTGCTTGGGGTGGTGCGGGAATGGCTGGCGCAGGGTGGCGCGATGCTACGCATCAGCCCTGCCCCTCACGCCGTGGCCGGGGGGGGGCAGGCTGGCGCATAGACGGGCGTCAGCGCCGCCGGCACGGCCGGGCCGCCGAGCAGATCCAGCTGCATCGCGTCGGCGTCGGCCAGACGCGCGTTTTCACCCGCTGGCGCGCGAGGCGCAGCGCTCTTTCTTCCGTCCATCGGTGTTCTCCTGCCGGCGCCGCGCCGGCGATCAGGTTCCTTGCGGGGTCAGGCGGCCTTGCCGGCGCTCGAGAGCGGCAGCACCGTCGCGATGATCATGTCGGCCGCCTCCTGGCAGGACGGCTGCTCGGTATGGTCGATGCGCCCGTCAGATGCTGCCGAGGCGATGGTGCTGAAGTGGCGCAGGCTGTCCGCCACGATCTGCATGGGGTGCAGCTGCTCGGCCTCGTCCAGCGGGCGCGCGACATAGCCGATCGTCGCCAGCAGCGGGTTGAGCGCACGCGCCCCCAGCACGACGGCGAGGCTCAGCGCGGCCGACAACGGCATTTCCTTGCCCTCGACGCGGTAGGCCTTGATCGCCCGCGCCTTGATGCCGGATGCCGCTTCGAGCGCCTCGTCGGTCCAGTCGCGGTTCGCGGCGCGCAGGACGCCCTGCATCACATGCCGGACGCGATCACGGCCGACGATCGAGGCCTCGTCCGCTGACGGTTCGCTCGCGATCATGCATCACCTCGACATGAGACAGGGGAAATCGAAAGACATGCGCGGCGGCCCCGATCGGAGACAGCTGCCGCCGCGCAACCGAAGGGCCGAGCGCCCCGCGATAGAAAGGCACGGCGGCGCGTGGAGCGACCCGAAGGGCGCCGCCGTGCAGGGAGCGCGGGCAACGGCGGTGCCGCGCGCTGGGGAAGAGGGTGCGTCATGCCGCGTCCTTTCGGACCATCGGGCAATCGGATCGGGTGCAGCACTGCGCCTGCGGCTGGCCGACACGCCAGTCGGACCCCGGCTGGCCGCAGATGAGGCGGTGATAGGTGAGCCGCGCGTCGACGAAATCCGCGAGGAACTCGCCGAGGTCGCGGCCCTCGCGCTCGACCTGGACGAGATCGGCGAACGAGGCGATCGGCGCGGTCACGCCGCGATCTCCGCCGAATTGGTAGCAGCGGCGTTCTGTCGCTCCCGACGTGACGGGGGAGGATTATCCCAGTCGATGCATATCTCGGCAGCCTTCGCGGCTAGCTTCACGTGATCCAAGCGCGACTTCGAGATGCCGATGCGCCGCCAGCTATGGACGGTCGAAAGCGGCGCGTTGATGAGCGTAGCAACTTTCGTGCTTCCGCCGAGAGCATCGATGAGCCGATTTGCGTAGGTGTCCATAACCGCGCTTCTGCGACATTCGCAGATTTGGCGCAAGACCTTTCTGCGATATGAGCAGTTGCGATAATCGCAGACGTGCGGTTCACAAAGGCATGACGCCGGAACAGTTACGTGACGCCTTGAAGGCTAAGTTCGGCTCCGTGCGGGCCGCTGCGATCGCGCTCGGGATCGATGAAAACCATCTGACGAAACACTGGGGCAAAGCCCGCCGCCAGTTGAGCGTGAAGGAGATGGATGCGGTCCGGTCCGCAATCATTGATGAGAGCATAGACGAGGCCCGGCCGGTCCGGTCTATACCGTGGTTGGGATCCGTGCCGGCCAGCGACTTTCGGGCTGCAGAAGAATTCGGCGGCCGCCGCTTTCTCGTGTCTGATCCTGAAACTCCGGCAGGTGCATACGCGCTGACCGTGAGAGGCGACTCGATGGATTTGATCGTGCCGGATGGTGCATCGATCGTAATAGACCCTGACGATACTGCCCTTTGGCCCGGAAAGCGCTATGTCATCATGACGGCGGACGGCGATAAAACCTTCAAGGAGTTTCAAGCCGACCCTGCCCGCTTGATCCCGTGCTCAAGTAATTCGGCGCACCGCGAGATCGCCTTGGGTAGCGAGCCAATCAAGATACTCGGGCGGGTATTCTCGTACACCACACGGGATGCGCCGCGTCGGAAGCCGTAGGACCACTCTCTCGCGATGCTCGATGTCGCCAGGCACGGTGACGTAGAACTGTCCCTTTTCATCGTATGAGCCGAGGTCGAGCTCGATCGCGTCGCGATGGGCCTGAGTGCGCGTCGGTCGCCAAGGCCCGCGAGGTTGGCCGAACACGACAACCCTGTACTCATCGACGCCTGTCGCCACTGGCTCGCTCCCTTTGCCACGTCGAATTAGAACAAAGACAGAACATGGATCAACGGCAAACCTGACACCTGCGATCATCGCAGATTGTGCCTTGCGCCTTATATGCGATTATCGCATAGGTGTCGGCGACACGCTCCGACCGACGCCTCCTGCGTCCGGCCCGGTAGCGGGAGGCTCGACATGCTTCACACTCACAATGTCTGGGATCCGTTCGGCAGCGATCATGCCGCCAATCAGGCGGCGCTCGACGCGCTGCAACCCGCTGCCGATCTCGCCGCCGCGCGTCGCGTCTACGACATGGTCCCGCCCCGCCGCCTCGATGCCGAGGCGCGCCAGCGCGAACAGGTGGAGCGCCTGGGCGCCGACCTCGACGCCTTCGCCGATCGCATCGGCTACGATCGCACGCTGTTTCGGGAAACGCTCGAGCGCAAGTTGCGCCGCGATCACGGCGGCGCGCCCGACCTGAGCCCGCTGCCGCCGCGCGACCCGACCGTCGACGAGGCGCGCCGCGCGCTCGAGGGGGCGCTGCTCGATAGCCGGCACGCCATGGAGGCCGCCGGCACCCGCCTCGGATCGGCGAAGCGGATCCACGGCGAGCGGCAGGCCGCGTTCCACGCCGCCGAGCGCGCGCTGCGCGACTATGACCAGGCCCGGAGCGCGGCGGCATGAGTGCGCGCGCCCTGCCCCGCTATCGCGACGCCACGACCGGCGCCGCTTTGCCCTGCCCCGTCGCCACGGCCGAAACAGGAATCGCCGGGATCGACAGGGCGGCCCTACGCGGCATTCGCATTGCAGCGTTTCGCGTGATGGTGTTGCTGCTGGTCGGCTATGCCGTCCTCGTGGCGACGCCGGCATGACCGCGCGTCCCGCACCCCGTATCGCCGCGCCGCGCGCGATCGGCGCCATGCTGATCGGCGCCAGCGCCGGCGCCGTGATGATCGGCCTCTGCTGGCTGGCGCCGGCGATCGCCGCATGGTGGCGCGCTCTGTGATCCCTTCCCCGAAAACCGGCCGGCGAGTTTGCCCTCCCCCCGGCCGGGCCTCGGCTGCGCTTCCGCAGCAGTTTCCCCCATCGCAGCGGTCGTCGAGGCCGGCCGCTGCCAACCACCGAGGTCGATGTGCAGATCGTCACCGTTCCCGATCGGACACCGCTTTGATGCGGCCCGCACCGGTCGAGCTCCGCCGCGTCCGCTATCGCGGCCTCATCACGCCTTCGGCGATCAACTCGTGGCGCGGCTCCCGCGAGGAGGGTGCCAAGTTCACTGCCCGGCAGCTGCACATCATGCGGCTCGACGGCATCGACCCCGACTCCGTCGCGGTGATCGAGGTGCGCAGCGTCGCGACGGCCCGGGAGTGGGAGCACCGCCCGGGCGAGCCGATGCCGGTCTACGTGCTCGAGTGCCCCGTTCTCGGCGCCGAGCGGCGGGATGGCCGCGTCGAGGTGCTGTCGCCGGCGGGGCATCGCAAGCTCGTCTATCGCGACGGCTCGATTTCGCGGCCGCGCACGAAGCGTTCCAGCCCCGGCCGGGGCTTATGAGCGTCCAGCCCTGCGGCATCGCCGGCTGCGCGAACCCGGCGCCAGCCGGCCTGCCGATGTGCCGCGCGTGCTGGGGCCACACCCCGCCCCGGCTGCGGAATGCGCTCAACCGCTCGTGGCGGAACGAGGCCGAGGGCGGCCGCGTCCACCGCGCCGCGCTCGATGCGGCCGCGCGCTGGCACGCCGCCAATCCAACGCCGGCTCGCAAGCCGCGCCGATCGCCGCGCACGGCACGCGCCGTCGCACAGCTGGCGGCACAGATGGGGGGAGTTGGCTGATGGCCTATGCGGAAACCACGACCGTCGCGGTCGAAAAGTCGATCGCGGAGATCATCGGCCTATTGAAGAAGGCGGGCGCAGTGCGCATCGGCCAGGTCGAGGAACCAGGCAGCTTCACTATCGAGTTTTTCCTCTCCGATCGCAGGATCCGCTTTTGCGTGATCCTTCCGGCAATCGACGAGATGCCTAGCGTCGACGGTAGGGGCAGTACGCTGACGGCGCAGCGGCGGCGGGACATCCTCGCCCAACGCCACCGCCAGCGCGCCCGGGCGCTGTTGCTCGTCATCAAAGCGAAGCTGGAGAGTGTCGAGAGCCGGGTGGAGACCTTCGAGCAGGCATTCCTCGCCAACGTCGTCTTGCCCGGAGGGGCGACCGTTTACGACAGCATCAGCGCCCCGATCGCCGACCAGTATGCTGGCGGCACCCCTGGCCAGCTACGCCTCGAAAGCGGCGGGCGCTGATGGCCGAGGCGATCAGTCTGGGCGACGTCGTCACCTATGACGGCGTCATGCGACAGCGCGCGATGCAGCGCTGCCGGGTGCGCGCCGTGTTCCGATGCGGGGATCTCGGGCTGCGCTTTCCCGATGGCGCCGTCGTCCGCTGCACGCGCGAAGGCGTCACGAAGGTGATCGCGCCCCAGCACGAGCCGATGTGGTGACGATGGCCGCCGGCCACGTGCGCCTGCCGCGCGATCGCGGCGCCGACCCCGTAATCATGGAGACCTGACTGTGAACGACACGCTTCAGACCGCCCTGACTATCCTGATCTATGCCGTCCTTTTGCTCGGCCTGATTGGGCTCGTGGCCGGCACAGTTTTATGGGTACGCTTCGGCCGTGAGCTCGGCCGTGAGCGCGCGCAGCACGTCGAGGAGTTTCGAGCTCGCCGCGACGCTGTCGAGGAACCTTCCAAGCGACATCGTGGCGCAGGGAGGTTCAAGCTGTGACGCCGACCGACCCGAGCACCGCGCTCGCCATCTTCGCCGAGCAGACCGACCTCGTCGAGCGTCTATGCGATGCCGTCGACCGTGAAGCCGAAGACATCGGCGGCGAATCCTCGATGACAGTGCTTCGCCTGCTCGGCCCGCACCATGCAAGGGCCAAGGCATCGCTTGCCGACATTCACGCCAAACCGACGGCTGAACCGTTTCAGCAGCGGGTACAGCCGTGGCTGATGGCATGCTTCGGGGAGATGATCGCCGGCGATCGCGAGGAGCGGAACCACCGCTTCCTCGAAGAGGCGCTCGAACTCGTCCAGGCGTGCGGCTGCACCGCCAGCGAGGCGCACCAGCTGGTCGACTATGTCTTCGGACGGCCGATCGGCCAGCCCGGGCAGGAGGTTGGCGGCGTGATGGTGACGCTCGCGGCGCTGTGTCTCGCGCACAATCTGGACATGCACGGCGAGGCCGAGACGGAACTCGCGCGTATCTGGACCAAGGTCGCGCAGATCCGCGCGAAGCAAGCGGCCAAGCCGAAGTATTCGCCGCTGCCCGAGGCAACCCTGCCCGCGCCGTCCGCATCGATCAGCGAAGCCGCGACCGTTCTCGTCCAGCCTGCGGGTGTGGCGGCGAGCGATCTAGACGCGGGTAAGATCGGGCCGGGTCACGTCTGCAAGCACAACGTCCGGTGGCCGCATCCCTGCGACGATTGCGATGCTGCCGCCCCGCCCGCACCATCGCCCACCCTCGACGAAGCCGCGATCGTGGAGCGGTGTGCGATGATCGCCTATCGCTGGTGGGACGGCGAGCCGGAGGATGCCGAAGACTTGCGCGCCGCGATCCGCCGCGAGGGCGTGACGGCGGTTGGGGAGGACGCCGAGGAGCAGAGGGAGACGGCTGACGACAAGCTCGCGATGGTGCGGGCCTGCTTAGGCGGCATCCTTAGCGCACCGCAGAATGCGACGGCGTATGCCAAGGCCGCGATCGACCTGATCGACCTCACGCCCGAGGAGCGCGCTGTTATGCGCGGGGACGCGGCATGACCATCATCCGCGTAGGCAACAGCGAGGAACCGTCCGCCGCCCGCACCTACCACCAGCTGCGCGAGCGCCGCCTGTGCGAATTGCTCGGCTACTGGGTTTCGGAGCTGGAGCCGGAGATCTTCGAGCGGGTCGATGTGTCGCCGCAGATCCTTGCTCAGCTGGGCGTCGGCGCACCGGGCGCGGCCGGGCCGATGTTCGTCGCCTCGGTGACGGTCGACGACATGATCGCAGCGGGCGCGATCGGATGAGCAGTGTTGGCCACGAGATCCCAAAGGAAATGGCACGCGTCCGCGAGCTTATCCCTCTCTACGAGTCTGTGCCTATGGGCTTCATCGCCGCCGCCATGATGCGCGCAGCGCTGGACGAAGCGGCCGTCGCGCTCGCGAGCGGCGACATCATCGGGATCATCCGGAGCTACGAAACCCTGAAAGGATTTAAAGAGTGAATGCCCCCGTGAAGATCGGCGCGATCGATCGCGCCGCCGACAACATCATCCGGCTCCCGGAGGTCAAACGGCGCACGGGGCTCAGTCGGACGACGATCTATGCCAAGATCGCCGACGGCAGCTTCCCCCCGCAGTTCAAGATCAGCGCCAACTGCGCGGGCTGGTATGAATCGGAGGTCAGCGCCTGGGTGGCCGATCCGATGGCATGGGAGCGCCGCGCCGCGTGAGGTCGAGACGAGCGTAGGCGGCAGCCTACCTCTCCTGCCCCTTAAGGATATCGTTCGCCGGCGGCAGCGCGTCGAACAGCGCATCGGCCCATTCCTGCGCCAGCTCGCGCCGCCGCGTCAGGTGCGAGGACCGGTTATAAGCAGCCTCAGCCGATGACAGACCCTGCGGCACGTGAGCGAGCATCAGGTCGATCACGGCGCGGTCGCCATCCTTGCCGTGATCGCGCGACCGCTCGTTCATGATCGTCGAGAAGCTGGCCCGCCAGCCGTGCGGCACATGCCGCCCCCGATACCCGGTACGATTGTAGAGATAGCCGATCGCGTTTTCGCTCATCGGCAGCCGCGTCGTCCGCGCGTTCGGAAAGAGAAAGGCGATTCGCCCGGTCAGCCGGCGCAGCGCGCGCAGCACGTCTACGGCCTGCCAAGGCAGCGGCACGATGTGCTCGAAAGCCTCCTCGCCCTTGCGGGCCAGATCCAGTTTCATCCGCGACGCTGGTACTCGCCACAACGCCCCCGGCGAGGGGGCATCGCGATCCGCCCAGTCGATCCCCTCGAACTCTGACCACACGGCCGCGCGAACGATCCCGGGCCGGACGGCAGTCAGCGCCAGCAGGCGGGAGGCGAGCTTTGTCGTCGGGTCCGCGGTCGACGCCTCGGTGTCGATCAGCAGCTGGCGCGCCTTACCGAGATCCACGATCGCCGGCTGCTTCCCCTTCTTCGCCAACGGCTTCAGCGCCTTCGCGAGGCTGGCCGCCGGGTCGCTGGGCACCAGCCCCTCGGACATGGCGTAAACGAACACAGCGGACACGTGCTGACGCACGCGCTTGGCCGTCTCGATCGAACCGCGCTTCTCGATCTTGCGGAGCATGTCGAGCACCATCGGGCCGGTGACGTCTGCGATCGGAAGCGCACCGATCTCCGGGAAGACGTCGCGATCGAGCGCGCGCAGAACGAGATCCTGATAGTCCGGCGACCAGCGCGGACGCTGCGATTCGTGCCAGTCGCGCGCCTTGCGGTCGAACGTCAGCTCGGCACTGGCGATGCTGGCCGCCCTGACCTTCTTGCGCTCGACGTCAGGATCCTTGTGCTCCCGCAGCTGCCGTCGTGCCGTGTCGCGCAGCTCGCGCGCCTCGGCGAGCGACACCTCGGGGTATGGGCCGAACGTGAGGCGCTTTTCCTTGCCGGCGAATCGGTACTTCATCCGCCACGATTTGAACCCCTTGGTGGTGACGTAGAGGTACAGGCCGCCGCTATCGCCGAGCTTGTAGCCCTTCTCGGCCGCCTTCGCCTTGCGTGCATGAGCGTCGGTTAAAGCCACGATGCCCCCACCTTTCTGGTTCGCTGCCCCCGGAGTGCCCCTAAGGGCTGCGTATCGCGCCGGACGCGGCCGGACGCGCCGCCCGGCTTTCTCGGTTGAATTGTCAGTGTTCTAGCCGGGTTCCGAATGCGATGGAACACCGCCGGCTGCATGCATGGTGGGCCCGGCA
>NZ_VNIM01000001.1 GCF_007785815.1 Alterirhizorhabdus solaris
TGGTACCGCCGGCGGTCGCCGCGCCGTCTTGGGTGCGTGCCCCAACCCCCGTCGACCGCAGCATCGCAGGGGCACCGGACGTGCTCGCCCTGTTCGCGGCGCACTCCATCAAGTCCGTGGACCTACGCGACAAGGGCGGCTCGCTCTGGGCCTACGCCCCCGAGCGGGGGCCCGCGTCCGCCGATCTGCGAACCCGAGGGTTCGTGTGGTCCGAACGGCGCGGCGCCTGGTATCTCAAGTCGTGATCTGGAGGCGCAAGCCGAACGTGGTGCCGACGGCCACTCCGACTGAGCGGTTTCGCGTGGAGGATGCCGGCGTGGTGGTGGTGACGGGAGTCGACGGGACCGCGCGGTCCGCGGCCGTGGCCGCGCTCGTCGAGGAGTTCTGCGATGAGGGCATCGCCGCGGTCGTGGAGGGCGGCCACCTCATCGCCTGGGACCGGCTCTACGGCCTGCTGGGGGACCCCGAGCGCAGGGACGAGCTGGAGGTGCTTGGCCTGCCCCCGCGGATCGAGGCCTCTCCCCGCCTCGTCAGCCGCGGCTCGCTGACCGACGCCACGTTCTCCGTCGCCGTCGACGGATGGCTCGACGGTGACCGGCGCACGATCCACAACGCGCGGCTCCGCGGCGGCGCGCTCGAGCTTGACGGCATTCCGCATCTCCTTCCCCCCGGGGTCTGGCGGCTGGTCGACCGCGTCCGGACCTTCGGCCGCCGCCCGCCGGAGGATCGTGGCGAGACTGCGCAGCGGGGTGCCTGGGGAGGCATCCGCCGGGACGCCCTCGCCGCGGGCGCGATGCTGGACGACTTCCTCTACCGCACGGTGGTTCTCACGCCGGACCGGCTCCAGCTCTCCCTGCGGCGCGAAGAGGGTCTCGGGCTGGTCGAAGTCCAGCCCTGGTTCGAGGGGGCGCCAAGTCACTGGCTCGGTGCGTTCGATGCATCGACCAAGGTCCGCGACCGGTACGATCTCGTAACTCCCGAAGGCGTCGTGCAGGTGATCGTGTCGCCCGAGGTCGCGACGGTGCTCCGCGAGATCAAGCGGATGCCCGGCCGTCGCGTTGCGGGCGAGCGTGCGCAGGCGTTCCTCGTCAACCCAGTCGCGGCGCTCGGTCCCGACGCCGCGGAGGTAGTCGACACCGACCAGTTCGAGGAGGCCAAGGAACAGGCGGGCATCTCGTTCGACCGCTTCGCGGCGATCGTCCCGGAGACGCATGGCGAGGGCGCGCTCGGGATCCTGGTCACCTTCGGCTCCGGCGAGCGGCTAGAGACGCGCAATGTGATGCTGGAGGAGCACGACGTCCTCGAATTTGTGGAGCAGGTCGAGGGGCACCTTGCTCGGGGACTGCAGCTTTGCGCCTGGGACGACTACGAGTTCGAGCTGGATGGCGACAGCGCCCTTCACTGCGCCGCGCTGCGGCGCGCGGTGGAGCGTCACGCCGCGTCGCTGATCAGCCACGGCCAGGTCTACGACCTCTCCGGCTACTCGGACCGCGTCGGCGGCATCGGCCAGGAGACCTCGTTCTACTCGGCGCAGGTATCGCGGAAGAAGGATGACGAGGGCTGGTTCCCCAACAACATTGTGCCGCTCATCGGCTGGAGCGACCCCGAGACGGGCGAGTCCGCGACGGTCCCACTGACGCCGGAGGTTGCTGGTCAGCTCCGCGCCGATCTAGAAGAGGCGCGCCGCACCGGAAGCGAAACCGTGTCGGTCGGCGGTTGCCCGTCGCCCATGCCCGTGCGCGAGGCGGAGGCGATACTGTCCACCTTTGATCAGGTCGGTGCGGAGGCGCAGGCGGGCACGTTCGATCCCTCGCGGCCGCCCGCGGGCCGGAAGCGGCCGACGCTGATACTGAAGGGCAACATCGAGCAGGTCGATTACAGGGAGGAGCGACTTGCCGCGCTGGCGGCGCCCCGTGCGGCACCGTCGCTGCCGGCGGCGCTGCGCCCGGAGATGGAGCTGAAGCAGCACCAGCTCGCCGGCCTGGCGTGGCTGCAGCACCTCCTTGCGTTGGCGCCCGACCAGTGCCGGGGGGCACTGCTCGCCGACGACATGGGGCTCGGCAAGACCGTGCAGATCCTTTCCCTCATCGCTCGCGCCCGGCAGGACGATCCCGACATGCCGCCGGCGCTCGTAGTCGCGCCGCTGACGCTTCTGGAGAACTGGCGCGAGGAGGCCGAGAAGTTCCTGCTGCCCGGGTCGCTGAAGGTGCTGACCGCATATGGCGAGGGCCTGGCCGGCATGAGGGTCGATCGGTCGTCGGTCGACGAGCAGCTGCGCCGCGAGGGACTGGTCCGGTTCCTGAAGCCCGACTGGCGAGGCGACGCGGATGTCGTTCTCACGACATACGAGACGTTGCGCGACCTCGAGTTCTCCTTCGCCCGTGAGCGATGGTCGATCATGGTCTGCGACGAGGCGCAGAAGATCAAGAACCCGAACGCGGCCATGACCCGCGCTGCGAAAAAGCAGCAGGCCACATTCAGGATCGCCTGCACCGGCACACCGGTCGAGAACAGCCTCGTGGACCTCTGGTGCCTCTTCGACTTCGTGCAGCCGGGCCTTCTCGGCGCGCTGAACGAGTTCGGCGCCGACTACCGCCGCCCCATAGAGGCGGACGGTGATGCCGAACGCGCGAAGGTCGAGGAGCTGCGCGCCATCATCGAGCCACAGCTGCTGCGCCGCATGAAGTCCGAGGTCGCCGCCGACCTGAAGGCCAAGGTCGTCGATCGCGCAAGCCGGCGGCTGCCGATGAGCGTCTCCCAGCGCGGACTCTACGTCGGCGCCATCGAAGGCTTCCGCGCACGGGCGGACAAGGCTGGCGCGCACCTCGGCCTGCTCCATCGCTTGCGCCTGATCTGCTCGGAGCCCGGCGGCGCCGACGGCGCGGAGGCGTACGACGCCGTTGAGGCCTATCGCGCCCGGTCGCCCAAGCTCGATTGGCTGATCGCGACCCTTGCGGCGATACGCAAGCGGGATGAGAAGGTCATCGTCTTCTGCGAGTTCAAGGCGATCCAGCGCCTGCTGCGGCACTACATACGGGACGCGTTCGGCATTGCCGTGGACGTCATCAACGGGGAGACGACGGCCGCCGCCGGCGCAGCGGACAGTCGTCAGAAGCGCATCCGGGCGTTCCAGGAGCGGCCGGGTTTCGGCGTGATCATCCTGTCGCCGGTGGCGGTTGGGTTCGGGGTGAACATGCAGGCCGCGAACCACGTGGTCCACTTCACGCGGACCTGGAACCCCGCGAAGGAGGACCAGGCTACGGACCGCGCCTACCGGATCGGGCAGACCCGCGACGTCTTCGTCTACTATCCGACGGTGGCTGCCGACGACTTCAAGACCTTCGACGTGAAGCTCGACGAGCTGCTGGAGCGCAAGCGCGCCCTGGCTGGGGACATGCTGAACGGGACCGGCGAGATCGGCGTGCGCGAGTTCGACATCGACGAGTTGCGGCCTGCAGCATGAGCGACGAATGCCGTCCATCCCGCGCCCCTGCGGCGGTCAGCGCCGGCCAGCACGATTGTGTCGGCCCGTGAGCGCGCCCCCCGGCTTTGGCGCCTATTTGGCGAACGTGCAGGAGCGCGACGTCGACCTGCTGCTCATGGAGGAGTTCCACGTCGACGGCCGCTTCGTAGAGTGGTTCTGCGACCGCGTTGGGGGTGCCGGCGCCCGCTTCGACGGCGCATCGCACAGCGTGACCGACGCCGACGGCGAGACCGACCTGCTCCTCCAGACGTTGTTCCTCCACCGGAAGCAAATCACGACGAGAGGCAACGAGCCAACACGCCGTCCCTGACTAGGGGCGAACTCGACCCGCTGCGCGGACCGGGCAACCGACCGGAGGAGCTGTTCCTGCTCGAGTAGCCGTCCGAGCGGGTACCGACAACCAAGGGGTCACGGGCGACCCGGACTATTCGCGGAACTCAACCAGAAGGATCTCCCTTCGAGTGCGCCATTCTATGTGACGGCCCGATGGCCTCGTCAAAAGCCTGAACCCCGCCGGACTTTCGTGTTACCCGCCTGCCATGCCCTTCCGCTGGACTCACATCCGCACGGTCGAACCCTCGATTCCACACGACAGGACCGTGCACCAACCATTCAGCCTCTGGTGGGCGGCGCTCGCCGCGGCCGACGAGACAATGCAGGGCGGACCGCTGGTGCCAGCGTGGCTGCGGCTTTTCTCTGCCCACCTCAGCTCAGCCGATAACGTACGTCTTCGATGGGGCGGCGATCTCGGAGAGAGCGCCGAGCTGAGGCGCGCCTACTCGGCGCTCTATGGCCGCTACTTCTCAAGAGCTCTGCTCGCGAGTCGGCTCGGGTTCACCGACTTCGTGCCTCTGCGAACGAACGTCACGCGGCTACCGAACGGCGTCACCATACGTCGGACCGCGAAGGGCGACATACCCGACTGGATCGCGTGGGACCCCGCGTCGGGCAGCTACTGCCTGTGTGAGGCGAAGGGCAGTCTGACGGGCAAGGAGCCCGCGTTCATGACCGGTCAGCCGACCTGCGTAACCGAAGGCAAAAAGCAGTTCGGACGCGTCGAGGTCCTGGACCGCTCAGGAAGGGCGGTGGCGACGAGGAACTGGGTCGCTGCCAACCTATGGTCCACCGACAGCCGCCGACGGGAGTCCGTGTCGCTGCTCTGGGATCCGCCAAGCGACGGCGGGACGTTTTCCAAGGGCGAGAGCGAAAAGCACGCCGACGGGATCAGGCGTCGACGGATCGCCAACATCGCGCTTAGACTGGGGCGTGTCGGGCTGCTCGGATCTGCGCGGCGAACCGGCGGCGTGCTGGTGCGCGTGAAGGCCAGTCCGGACCGCGACGGCATGCCAACCAAGGTCAGCGCCAGTCACGAGGATGACCTACTGCACCCGATCGAGCGTCCCGCCACTAAACCGCACGAGGGCGTTTATGCAGCGGCGCTGATCACGCCGTTCGGGATCCGCCCCATCCTCGATGGCGGCGATCTCGCCGCCCTGAACGCGGCGAGTAAGTCGGTGGCCCCAGCGATGCTCTTCGGCTTGTCGGTAGACGCACTACGAGCTGGTCAGACAATTTCGGAGCCCTGGATTTCCGGTCAAGGCATTGCCGCCCCCGACGGTCTTAGCTTGTTCGACCTGAGCCGCGTCGAGATTGGCGGGTAGCCACCAAATTGCGGACATTCACGAGCGAATCAGCGCGTCCCAGAAGCGATCATCCTTCCATATTGATGTCGGCCTTTTCCGGGACGGGAATCTATGCGCTTTGAAACGAGGTGGGCTGAGACTTTCTGTCGTTGCCGAGCTTTATGGCGAACGTCAGGCCTCGTATCGAGCCTACACTACGGTCGTTTTCTGACCGGCATATCAGAATGAAAGGAGGAGGGATGGTTGCGGCTGGCCGCGGGACCAGTTGACGTCGATGTTCAGCCGCACTGCGATTCAAGTTGCTGGGAGAGGACAGTCAGGATTTTTGTCCAACCAATTGGACACGGCCTGGTCTCGTTCGTCGGGCAGATCTTCCCAACCAGAGCCTACTAGGCCGCCGCGCCGCAGGTAGCGGTAGCCGGCCCGACCGCCCGGGATCATGTTGAGCCGCCGCGTGTCCGTCCAATGCCCGCGCACCAGCGCTTCCTCCGCCTCGTATAGAGCCTCTATATCTGTCGTGACGACCATCACCTTGTGGTGAATGTAGGTCACCCTTCTAGCCGCAAGTTCCTCCCTCAGCTTGCGATGGAAAAGCAAATGGCTGCCCTTGCGCATCGCGCGCCGATGCTCGGCCCAGCGAGTCTTCCAGCTCCTCGTGGTTATGCCGACGTAGAAATAGCCATCGACGGGGTAGGAGCCGCCCTCACCAAAGATGTGCTGGTAGAGCACGTATGACTTCTTCGGCCAGCCAGTCGGCGCAATCAGGATGTGCGCAGGTGCCGAGAAGAGAATGCTCGGCTCGGTCACGTTCGAGGATGGCATATCGATGTCGAGGCTGCGCGCCGCAGCCATCAAAGCAGGGTCTGTCACGAGGTCGAGACGAATCACAGGTGAAAGTATGAGCTCTTCGGCTTCTTGCGGCTTGCCAGACCTGTATTCGCCCGTGCCCGCCGAGACGTTTCGATGTCCCTGGCGGATCCGTTCCTGCGGCGCGACAAACTGAGGCCCATTGCTCATCGCGACCATGTGGAAGTCTGGGATGGCGTCACCGGCGTTGATGCGGATCACCCCAGCGGGCTCCAGCGCGCTGGTCAACCAAAACTTGCCGTAGTCTGTCTCGCACCAAGCTCGCAGCCGCCGCTCGAGCTCGCCGCGCAGCTTGTGCATCGAAGTTGGAGTCAGATGCTCCCACCACGCCCTATCGATCGAGACCGGGCCAGCCACGGTCTATCCAGCCGCCGGCTGCTCGGCAGCCGAGCAGGCGGCACAGCCGCAATTGGAGAAATCTCGCCTGCGCCCGGAGGTGCGGCGGCCAATCCGCCATACCGGATCTCCCTCGATGATGGGCATTATCACGCGTTAGTTGGCTCCATTGCCTGTCTCTTATAACACCGCTTGGACACCCGTTGGTAGCGGCCGCGTCTTCTACTAGATGCGCCGCATCCACACACAAAAAGATCGATTAATCCTTCAAAAGCGCTTTGAACCTCTCAAGCAAAGCGATGGCCAGTCCCGGGCCCTTCAAATGCAGGCCGATTTCGTCAAGCCGATTACCTGAAAGACCCGATTGCGATCCCCAGTTCATACTACTGATAATCACATCATCATCGTCCCAAGCTAAAAACTTCGCATGAAGCTGCGGCTCGCGCGAAGGGATCAGCTCGACGATGTCATGCAGGCGCTCGCGATGCTTGACGACATGTCGGCGTTTAGTAGGACCGGTGTAGCGAGAGAAATAGACCCTAGCATCCTCAATGCGGCGGCCGGCCACCTCCGCCGGGTTGAACAGCGCAGGCACCATATTCGCGCCGACCTTGTTGGTGCAGCAGACGAACCGGTGCTTCGCAGAATGCGCTGCGGCCCGCAGCAACTGCTCATGATCGTCCGCATAGACGACTGTCAGCTCAGCCCGTGAACCTTCGACCGCTTGCGCAGCCGGCGCTAGGAACGACCCGCGTCGGCGGAGGTCGGACGCCATGAAATGCAGCACC
The DNA here is from genome assembly GCF_007785815.1 of Alterirhizorhabdus solaris. Taxonomy (GTDB): domain Bacteria; phylum Pseudomonadota; class Alphaproteobacteria; order Sphingomonadales; family Sphingomonadaceae; genus Alterirhizorhabdus; species Alterirhizorhabdus solaris. The sequence continues at coordinate 7,119 of NZ_VNIM01000001.1, forward strand.
TCAGCCGAGCGCGAGGCGCTGGCTAGGTTCGAAACAATCGACCGCAAGACGTCGAGACCGATTGCAGCCCCGTGGTTGTCGCGCAGTTCCACAGACATCTCAACCGATGAAAAAGGCGACTGAAGCCAGTTGCACGACCCAAAGAGGACCGCTGCGCCGCCACGGCCATCATCCGCGGCAGCTATCTTGACGTGACTTCTTACCGAATCACGCTGCACCAAGACGAACCCAGCCGCGGCGCGCACAGCTGAAAGGCGCTTGCTGAGTTCCTGCATGGCAATCGCATTCTTTGCCTTGTCATCGAGGACCGTGCCGTAGAATAGATGGCACCTTACGCCGCGACTGATGGCCTCCTCCAATGCGCGCCAGATGCGCTCCCGATGCTCTTGGCCCTTTGCGTCCGCCTGTTCGGCAACAAAGGTGGAGAGAAGAAAGACATCGGATCGCGCCGCCGCCACCAGACGCTCGAACGCCTTCAGATGCTCCTCGGCGCCGACGATGAGCTGGTCGGATTCGAACGCGATTCTGGCGGAGGGCGGGCTATCGGGCGGCGGGATCGACACTTGCGGCAAGACGCCGGTCTTGATGGTCGTTTTGAGTGCCTCGACGAGAAGATCGGTCGTACCTTCCGGGAACACGCCATTTCGAACGTCATCGAGATTCAACTCTAGATATCGTTGCTCGATCACCGAGCTAATCGCCTGGACACCGCGCAGCCATTCTCCCGCGCGGAGCGAACGTGCCATATAGCTCGCGACCCTGCCTGCCATCGTGTCGTCCGTTTCCGGCAGGTCGCTGGCAGGAAAGCCGACCGCCTGCGCGGAACTAGGTAATCTGGTCAGCGGGATCGTCTTCACGTCGCGATTGCGAAGAATCGATTGGCCGACCTTTTCATAAACGATGCTGATGCCGACCTCGCGGTCTGTGGTTCGCTCCGGCAGCGCGCGGTCGGAGCGGAGGAAAGCATGTCCGACGGCGCTGGTCGTCAGGACCGGTGTTGGCGCCATACGGACTTCTACCAAGCCGAACTGCATCAGCCGTGCTACGGTTGAACTCGCGACTTGACGCGGGATTTGCAGCGAACTCGACAGCTGCGCGATCGTGCCTGGCGAATGATCGAGCGTAAGAAGCACCATCTCTTCGACCGGGCTCCAGCCCCAGGTCCGCTGGACGACTGCGCGAGCATGGTAATGCCAGGCGGGAAGGAAGATCTTCACAAGCGCAGCCTCCCGTTCTCGTCCGTGTTGATGATGGCGGCGCCATGACCGACGCCGTCGAACACGGTCGCCGCCAGGCGATCGACCTCGCCGAACATGGTCCGAAGAAACTCCAGCTCGCCGCCTGAATGGTCTGGATCCACTCCCTCGATGGCATCCTCGATGAACTGGCGGCTCGTCGCGAGCACCAGTTTCTGCCGGGCACGGCTCAGCAGCACGTTCATGCGCTGAGGATTTCGGATGAAACCCAGAGCCCGCGTCCCGACCAGTGCATTGTTTCGTACTAGGCTGGCGACCACGACATCGGCTTCCCCACCCTGGAAGCTATCGCTGGTGTATACGAACTTCCCGTCCCTGCGCGGGCTGTCGAAGCCGAATAAGGTACCGCTCTCCGAATCTATTTGACGCTTGAACAGGCTCTCGAAATGACCGACTTGCGCAAGATAGGGCGACAGAATGACAAGGGTGGGTGACTGCCCGCTTTCACCGGCCAACGGATGCAGATGCTGTATCGCCGCCAGCAACGCCGCCGCTTCGGTCTTATTGGTGTAGGACCGTTTGACCTGCCGCTCGAACGACCGTTTACTGGTTTTACTGAGCGCTGGCAAATTGACGAGGACAATCGGCGCTGTGACGAAAGGCGGGCCCGTTGTGATCGTCACGGGCCTTGCCTTCACGCGCTCCGAAGGGACAAGCTTTCCGTCATAGAATGTCTTTGAGACTAGGTCGCTGATCGCCGGGTGCATACGGCTTTGCTCGAGCAAAATATTGGCGATCGAGCTAGGCCGTCCCGAAGTTTTCTCCCGGTCTTCCTCGCGTTCTGCGATCGAGCGAAACGCTTCTTCAAGCCGCGCCGCTGTCGCGAGAACGTCCTCGAGGAGCGGCTGGTCGGATTTGATGAGCTCGAGCGTAGCCTCCACTTCAGCGGGTAAGTCGGATATCGTCGCCAACTGTTCCTTTGCATCGGCGAGCAGCTCGGACGCGACCGCGACATCGTAGAATTTCCGGCGATCAACCACGTCGAACGGCGAAAGCTGACGATGATCCCCGATCATGACACGACGATTGCCAAGCAGGAGCGCGCCGATTAGTTCCGCGCCGCTTGCCCGCGCCGCCTCTTCGATGATCACCCAGTCGAATTGCTCGCCATCTGCGATCATTTCCTCGATGACATAGGAGGATGTTGTCGCAAGCGTTACATCGGACGAGCGCAACAACAGGTTGTCGGTATCACGAAAGACCCGGTCGGCCACCACCCGCTCCGCTACGTCGACGGGTTTCAGAGCTTGCGTGATCTGATTATGCTGGCTTGCGAGCAGAGCGGCAATATCGGGCGCAAGCGAAGTCGTAGATCGCAGCAAAGCAGCCGACGCCTGGCGTAATGCGCTCAGCTTATCGTCGTCGCCCGGCTTTTCGACACGCACTACAATAGACGTGGTCTCCGAGAGGCCAGACCTGAGCTCCGCCTCCATCTGGACGAGCGTCTCGTGGTTCTGGGCCGAAATGAGTATGCGTGCGTCGCGCGTGATCGACAGAATATTCCTGACCAGCTGCGAGATCAGGAAGGTCTTGCCCACGCCAGGCGGTCCAACAACGACGTTGATGGATTTGCCAGATGCGATCGACTGCCATGCGCGTGCCTTTGTATCGTCTAGATCAGCCGGCGCCTCACCGGGAGCCGCAATGTCACGGAGCATCTCGTCGAAGCCAACCTGAGCCGGATCGTCCAGCGCTCGTAGAAGGTCCACATTGGTTCTAGCGGCGACTATGTTCTGCAGCCGGCGACGGATCGCGCGTTCAGATCCTGACTCGGGCCGAGGGCGAAGATAATTCCCTTGCCGGGCTGTGATGGGCTGCTTGGAGGCAAAGGCGTAGGCCTGTCGACCCCGATAGAGGCTGCTGCCGAGATAAAGGACGTCTGGAAGCCGGTCCCGCCCTCCAGCGAGTTTGTCAGACGGGGTGAGCGTCCACGCGGCTTTGCCGTCATCATCCCGCAAATCGCGCCGAAATGCCTCTTCCGCAGTGCGCATCCCCATCCGCACGCGACGCTGGTCTCGATCCGATTCCGTTCGCGGCACGACCCAGACGAGGTTTTCCTCATCGCCCGGCGAAGCGGGAAGGATCTCGATAGGATAAATTCGGAACTGGTCCCTGAGCCAGGTGAAGGCTTCCAGAACGATCAGCGCGTACCAGGGCGTTACGTCTCGCAGCGCGTTTTGCGTCGCAGCGGGATCATTTGAATCTGTCCACGGTATCGCCCCCGGACCAAGTTTCCGGACCCGGTCCTCAGCGGTCTGCCGCGTGCGCGACAGGTGCAGCCGGTGTTTCAGCTCGACTGCGTCGTAGATTCGGTCTGCGGGACGTCTCTTCTCTGCGGAAACGAGCATTCCGAACCGGTTATCGACGATTTTGACGCCATAGACCGCAAGATCTGTGAAAACCTTTACAATACCCCGGCCCGAAAAGTCGGCGCGGGCGTCCGGGCGCAGCATATCCTCCTCAACGAAACGAAGCACGGCGGCTGTATCGTTCGCCGTGATTGTCCCGGACGTGAGCTGCGGCAGATCGCCGCGCAATACGTCCGACGTCGGATAGAGAACCATTTCGCCTTCCGAACTGGATCCCACACGGTCGAGCTCTGCGATGACTTCTCGCAAGTCGCGTAGTACGATGCCACCGTCGAACAGTTGATATTGCGGCGGGTTGGCAAGCCTGTCGAGCATCCGGCGCTCGATCGAGATTAAGGATGGTCCGCTATCCGCCGTTATGCCGAGGATCGACGCTGCTGCCCGGCCGAGATCCATCCAGTCTTGGCGGAATGAGATCGCGCCGGATGACCGCAGCGGATGATGCGCACCACCAAGATCGCCGTCGCTGATGTGGACGCAGGTCTCATATCCACCTAGGCGATAATCCTCCCGATCATCGCCGTGCGAAAAGAAGACATGCTCGCTGACCGCGCCGTGGACGATACCTGCATCGTGGCAGTCAGCCAATGCTTCGGCGATGCGGGCGATGTTGCGCCAGAAAGTCTTGCGTCCGGCACCAGAGAGGAAGAGACCCTGCTTTGCCCGCACGCGCGCGGGACTGGAGACCGGAGTCCCTGGATCGAGCATCAGGATTGCGAACTCATGGCGATCCTCGACGACGCCACGCACCTCGACCAGCAGGTTGCGAGAACGACGCGATGAGAGGAGCCGGCGGACGCGGCGCAGGCCCCGCGCGATCAGACGACGGAGATCGTCATCAAGCGGCGTGCCGGTCTTTTTGAACAGGCGGAGCAGATAGCCTTCGCCATCGTCCACACCGATGCCGATCCGTAACTGGGACTGCCAGACACCCCCCACGCCAGGAAAAGAGTCATCGGCAAATCTGAACCGGTCGTCGAGGCTAGCGCTGACGGCCTTCGCTTGCTTTGCCATTTATCCCCTCCTGCCCCGCACGCAGCAGCGTACGGGCTACATTGACGCGAAGCCGCTGTTGACCTGTCCGCTTATCGCGTCAGGATTGGCCGTGTGATCCCGCCGGCCGAAGCAGATCATAGGAATAAAGCGACACCAGCGCCCTCTCCTCCGAGTGTACTAGACGCTGGCCGCAAGCACCTTGCCACGCCAGCGGTCAATGACATCGTCGAAATTGACCTCGCGCCAATCGGAGTTCCATTCCTGCAGATAGTTGACGCTGCGCGAGTGCGGTTCTGGAACCGGCAGCGCAAAGCGACCGACCGTCGGCATAAGCGGCGCGTCACCGACGATGAGGAACTCACCTTGACCGAGGTTGGGAAGCAGGTCTCCGATCCCGGCGGATAGGTCGGGAAGGAGAGACTTGATGTAACTCTGATCGACAGCGTTGGTCAGCCGCAGCGAAATGAAGTTCGAACATTGGGAGAATATGGTCTCCGAGACTTCCGACGGCCGCTGACTCACGACCATCAGCGTGACGCCATATTTGCGCCCCTCCTTCGCGATCCGCTCGATCGATTTGCGCGACGAGTCATATTGTGCTCCACCCGATCGGGGCACGTAATTATGGGCTTCCTCACATACCACCATGATCGGTATGTCGCTGACGTTGCCGCCAACATGACGATTTTTCGAATAGTGAAAGCCAAAGTCGAAGATCATCCGCGATATCAGGCTAACGACAATGCTCAAAACCTCGAACGGTATGCCACTCAGATCGACGATCGAGACGTTAGACTGCGTAAGATAGCCGATGAATTGGCGCACGACATCCGCGAAATCGCTCGTAACGAGCAAAGCGCCGTCGTCTTTCACGGGATAGAATAAGAAGCGCAGCCGAGGGTCGGCAAGCCGCGTACGCAGCCGTAGAATGAGCCGGTCGAATTCTCCATGGAAGGGACCGTTGCTGGCTTTCGTGGCCGTCGCGGTCGACGCGACGACAAAAGACTGGAGGGCGTCGAAATAGCAACTGTCGCGATCTACGACTAACGTCTCGTTGGCAAGCTTCGGCTTTCCCTCCCCGACCAGCTTGCCAATCACTTCGGCGTTCATGTTTTCAAGGTAGGTTACGACCTCGTCAATCGAGAAGTAGACGGGCGTGTCGAAGGAAAGGTTCTCCAACCCTGGATTGTGGCGGCATTTATTACGCACGACGGCGTGCCGGAATTGCGACACTTGGTTGTGCGAGTTGAGCTCGTGGCTCTCGATGAACATCTCCTCGAGCTCCTGGGCGTTCATCAGCCAGTACGGCAGCCGGAGCGTATCGACGTCGAGCAGGTTCAGCGTAAAGTTCTCGGCTTCGGCGAGCCTGAAAGCCGCAGCATATTCGGCATGGATATCGAAGATCACGATATGCGCATTTTTCTGCGCGGCCTTGTTCGCGTTCGCTTTCTCCTCGATGCCAACGACGGTCTGCAGGATCTTGGCAACGGCGCATGATTTGCCTGAGCCGGTCGATCCGACCACCGCGACGTGTTTGCTGAAGAAGCGGTCGCCATCAACCTCGAACTTCACGTCAGGCGCGACACTGAGTGTGCCGAACGAGAAGGGCGACCGGATTTGTTTGGAGAAAATATCGCCGAGGACCGCCGGCGGCGTCACGTAGGCATATTCGGTTGGCACCGGAAGGGCCGGCGTTCCGCGGGCAAATTCGCCTTCCTCCGAAAGCGTGCCGATCGGCTGAGTGTCGATCTGGAAGCGGAACGCGACGGAATCGACGTCGCCGCTGTCGCCGTCATCGGCCACGCCGGGCCTCGAGCGATCAATGTGGGAGGCGCGAACGGCGGTGATCGTGGCGAGCAGATAGAGATTATTGCCCGAGGCGATCAGTAGATACTGTCCTACGCCGAGTTTGGTTTTGTATTTCTCGAAATCTTCGGCGCTGCTGATTTCGATGCGCACCAGCGACGGTGAGCTATCGGTCACACTGCCGATTGGGTTTCCAAGATCAGGCATATGTGGTCCTTAGCTGCAGAGCATATTCGAGATCAGAGAGCCGCTCGATTTCGAAGCGGTGAACATCTATGTCATGGTGAGCCCAAGGGTCATCCGCGACGTTGACGAGGAAGAGCTCGTCCGGCCGCTTTGGCGGTTCCTCCGTCACACTGTCCCGGCCGGCAAGGCGCACGCTGAACTCGATGGCGAACGGGGATTTCTTGACCATCGGGCGCCGGAATAGATCCTTGGCCCGAAACGCGCTGCCTACCAGCCCGTTGGCGCAGCGAAGACCGGCATCATGGAGGCGTGTTTCCAAACTGCTGACGTCATACTCTCCGACGATCATGAACAACGGAGGGTTTGAGTGCAGGTACTTGCAGCAGTAGCGCTCGACGAACTTCTTGATGAAGCGGACGATGTCATCGTCGAACTTCTCGATCGCAGCCGGGGCAAGGACGAAGGTGCGACCGCGCGCATTTTGTCCGAGCGATGGCTTGAGGTCTTCGCGAAGCCGCTTGAAGATCTGGGCGCGTGTCGCAAGCTCTCGGGTCCAGCGCGTGAAGGTCACCTTCCGAACGTCGTGAAGAGCGCCGAGGAAAAGCGACGGATCGACGGTCCGATCTGTCACGCTGGCTTGGGTAGCTAGATCGACGATGCGTTGAATCGCGTTGGGATAGATGATCGCCTCAACGTCCTCGGCCGAAAACCCCTTGCCGCGCAGTTCGTCCAGAACGGTCCGCTGGAGAGCGTCCGTCGTTGGCCCGAACTCGATGGTTAGCCGCTTAAGAAACTCGTCGTGATCAACGCCAGCCACGATACGTTTTATGATCGTTTTAAGCGGATCCGACCCGGTCCCGAGAACCGTTTCCAGCTCCGGCTTGGTCAGCGTCCTGCTACCACTCTGGTCAGGAAAATGGCAAAAGAGTCGATAATAGATCTTGGGCGTTTGGCTCGCGTCTTGCGAGAAATGCTCAAGCATGAGCAGGATGGGTTTATAGATCTTGCCGAGCGTGAACTTGTCGGCCTGCTCATGATATTTGCATTGCACGGCGGTCGTGAAGCCAGCCGTTGCCACGTCGATGTCCTCGATCGCACCTTCGATGGTTACCTTGGTGCCGGTTCCAGCCACCAGGATCTCCGAAAGGTATCGGAGAAATTGGTAGAGGTAGCCCTTAATCGAATATTCCGCAGTTCTGGCCACGCCCCCACCCTTCTCGGCCAGAGTGATCTGCGGCCGCATCTGCGTCAAGCAATCCCAGTCCAGAGATCGTACAGTGGCGGGAGTATCAGGGCGCTGCCATAACGAGCCGGTTGCCGGGTACGTGCCGGAACGCGCGATCGCGACACGTCAGAAGGATGATCTGCATGCGAGTTGCAGCCTCGGTAAGGATCTCAATCATGGTGTCGAGACGGCCATCGTCGGAATAGACGAGCGGATCATCGAGGATCAGCGATACCGGCTTGCCCTGCTCCAGCAGCAGGTCCGCAAACGCGATCCGCGTCAGAACCGCGAGTTGCTCCTGCGTGCCGCGCGATAGGGTGGCGCAATTCTCGTCGACACCGCCACGCACCACTGTTTCGAGTGTGAGATCGTCCGAAAAGGTCAGATCGCAGTCCGGCAAGAGCTGCGCGATATACCGCTTTGCTCGCTTGGCGACGGGACCTACAAATTTCGCCGAGGTCTCGTTGCGTGCGGTTTCGAGCGTCTCCCGAAGGAGCTTGAGCGTGTCCGCTTCCTCAGTCACGCGCTGGAGCGCGGCATCAGCCGCTTCCTTTTCGTCTTGCGCCGCCGCCGCGCGATCGGCGAGGCCTAACCCGCCCTCGCTCTCGATCGTGCCTTCGAGGCGCGCGATGTTCGTCTCGAGTTTGGTTCGCGTTTCCGCAGTGGTGCGCACGCGCGCGTCGATGATGTCGATCCTGCGTTTGATCGCGGCCACATCATGCGCGGAAGCGTCGCGCGTCGCGTCGTCGAGCTTCACCGCCGCCTCCGCGGCGGTTTCGCGGGCTCGTGCAAGAGCCGCCTCGATCGTGGCCCACTCTGGCCTTGCCTCGATCGCCTCAACAACGCTTACGGCACTTGCCTGGTCGCTTACCGCCCCCGCTTCGAGAGTGGCGAGCGGCGCGTCCTCGCCCTCGACCCGCCGCAGCGCCTCGATCGCGCTGTCGTGTGTTCCATCAGCGCGAGCAAGCTTCGTATCGGCAGCATCGAGCGCCTGTGTCAGGCCGGCGATGTCCGGGAGGGCAGCGTCGCTATCGCCGAGTTCATCCTGCAGCTCGGTGACGAGCAGCTTGAGCGCCTCGGCTCCGGCAGCAAGTTGGATGAACTCATCGGCCGGCGTGACGGCTTCGATCCGCGCCGCAATCGTGCGGAGTTCAGCAGCCGCGTCGCGTGCCGCCTCGTTTCGTGCGCGTGCCGCCGCAAGATCGGCAATCCCAAGTTCGTCCAGAGCCACCTTTCGCTTGCGGAGCGCCGATGTCAGAGTTTCCTCGGCGCTCGCAGCAGCAGGGGGCGGGCTTACAATCAACTCGGCCCCGCCGATCGTGATACGCGCCTCGCGGGTCAACGTGCGCTCGCCAGCCTTCATCGGCTCGCCGTCAATGATGATGCCATCCGTTGAGCCCGACAATGTGAGCCGCGTGGCGCCGGTTGCGACGACTGCCTGTGCCTGGCCGACCGCGCGATCGTTGGCCTCAAACTCGGCAATCGAGTCCTGCCCGATTGCGGTGGCGGCCAGCGTTTTCGCGTCCCGGTACTGCTGCTCGAGCTCAAGCAATTCATCATGACGGCGCCGGGCGGCGGCGGTCGCAGCCTGCCGACGAGTCTGCCGCAACTTTTGCTCGCCAACCACCAACGCCGCGCGAGCAGCTTGCCGCTCGGTTCGCGACGCTTCGAGGTCCGCGCGCGCGGCCGCCGCCTTGTCTCTGGCGCTGGCGAGCGCTTCCGCAACGGCGGCGCGCGATCCCCGCGCCGAGGTCAGCGCGGTGGCGGCAGTCTCGCGCGCGACGACGGCGGTCTCGTGCCGCTCTTTCAGATCCTCAAGCCCCTTCAGCTTCGCGGTAGCTGCCTCCTGCTCAGCCTTGCGGGTCGAGAGGATCTGCTCGGCCGCCCGGGCGATTTCCAACGAACCGACCAGATCCTTCCGGGTCTGCACATCGGTATCATCAGCGATCTCACGCTGGATGATCTTTAGCCGCCCACGGGCGGCGTCGAGCTCGGCGAAACTCCGTTCGAGTGCAGCAAGGCGCTCATTGGCCTCACGCGCCGCCGTCTCGGCAGCCTCCGCCCGTTCGCGCGCCTCGTTTTGCCGCCCGCGCTTCTGTCCGGTCGGCGACCAGTACAGATTGAATTGCGCGTCGACCCTTTGGCGGACCCGGCGATAAGCCTCGCCACCCATGATCGAGCCTACCTCCGCCTCAAGGGTCGATGCGATCGTATCACGCACGATTTGACCAGGGTTGGCGACCGCAAGCGCCTCGGTCTGGGCCACCCAGAGCAGCCCGAGCGCGCCGTACGTCGAAACGTCGCCGCCGCGGCTGGTGTCGCGGACCGAGCCGAGCAGAGCATTCAGCCGCGCTTCGGCATCGTCGCCCTGCGCGCGGCCTTGCGGGCTGGTGATTTCGAGCGCCGGACTCCTCAGGAATCGTTTGGTGATCGACCACGGGGCGCCGTCGACGTCGAAACCAACCTTGATCTCGGGAGCTACCGCCTCGCCATAGGGAGCGTACGATTGGGCGAGCTGGTTGCGCGTGTTGTGGCGAACGAAGAAGGCTGCACGCAACGCCTCCAGAAGCGTCGATTTGCCGGTTTCGTTGGGTTCGATGACGATGTTCAAGCCTTCGGTGAGACCCTCGACCGCGAAAGGGGCTCGAAACTTTCGGAAGCCATCGACCGCGATCCGCCGAATGACGAGCGTCATGGCTGCTCCTCCCGGCTGTATTCAACAAAGAGCCGTTCAAGCGCCCGTTTAGCTACCGGTCCGTCCTGCCCCCCCACTTCAATCTTGACGTTGAGTTTGGCCGCAGCGGCGCCGAGCATGCCCTCAACTGCGAGCGCTGCCAGATCCTCTTCGCTCGGCCGACCAACGAGATCGTCGGCGCGCACGACGAGATGCCGCAGACGATGGCTGATGTCGTTTTCGAGGCGACCGAGCATCGCGATCCGATCGCTAAGCCCGGTGATGCCGGCGAGCGACAGTTGGAGCAATGTATTGGGTGCGTCGATCACGGCGAGAAGCTGGTCGCATTCGGCGTCGAAGGCGGCACGGTCGTTGACGGTCCAATCGCGCACGAGCCACTGGAATCGGCCGGTTCGGGCCGGCACTACTACCGGCTCCCGGCCCGCCTCAATGTCAACCACGAGCGCGTGCCCGGGGTCGTCACGCTGGAAGCTGTCGGTTTCAGGTGTACCGGAATACCAGGTCCGCGCATCGACCTTGAGCGCACCGTGCCAGTCGCCGAGCGCGAGATAATCGAGCGTCGAGCGTTTTGCGCGATCGGGCGCGATCTGGTTCTTGGTTTCGCCACGCGATCCGAAATCGCGGATCGAGCCGTGGGCCACGCCGATGCGCAAACGGGCGCCTGGCGTTTCCATTGTATCGAACAGGTCCGTCGGGTCGTCGAGATTGTGGCGGTGGACCAGCGGCGCCGGCAACAGCCAGGCTCCGGGTTCAAGCTCCAGTGGCTCAGGATCGGAGAGAATGGTGATCCCTCCCCCTACCCGCCGGCGAACGCGGTCCCACAGGCCGCCATTACGCGCGAAATCGTGATTGCCGGGGAGCAGCCACCAGCGACACGCGTGTCGAGACATCCGCGAAATCGCCTGCACGATCGTGCGATCCTCCGGGCCCTCGGTGTCGAAGACGTCGCCGGCCACGAAAACATGCGAGGCGTTGTTGTCAGATGCGAGCCGGCCGATCCTGTCGATCACGTCAAAACGCGCCTCGCTCAGGGCAGCGCGGACCTCGGGTTCGAAACGGCCATAAGGTTTGCCGAGCTGCCAGTCGGCGGAATGAATGATCTTCATTGGCTTCCTATAGCCCGGACGGACTGGTTGAGGATATCTGCCGGCGTCCGCGGCTATCCACCGTCGCTGGACACACTAGCCAGTCACGTAAACAAGGGTCTACCCACGCCGTCTCGGTTCCCGGAAGCGGCCGCTCCGCTCTCCACCAGAACGCCCGTGCTGGCGCTCCTGCGTCCGACGCGGACCTGCGATCTCTGGCACCTGCCGTCATCGCGCACTGAGTGCGTCGAGGCTTTAGAGCCGTTGCAGCTCATCAACTTGCCCGCCGCTGGCACCCCAGCGGAAGAGCAGAGCGAGCGGAGAGGATCGAATTCCACTCGCGACAAGGAGGCGCATCAGATATGTTGAGTATATTAACGAGGCTCACGGCGATGTCTGATCCCGTAATTGACGCTCATGTCCATGCGCATGCTGATCGTCTGCGCGCGTTGGAGAACGAAGCCGCTTGGCAGCGCCGTGCAGCGAGCGAGGACGGGTTCGACGGCATTCGCGAATACAGCCGCGCTTGGCATGAAGACCGCTCCACCGCCTACCTACTGCGGAAAAGCTGGGCCGATCCGATAGCGCGGGCGTTCTTCGTTATCGGGCTCGGAATTATCGCTGCTGTCTGGCTTTATCTGTTCTCACAGTAGTCTAATCACGCTTAAACGGCGAGAGCGGTACTGACTTACTCCACTCCCGAGCTCGTTCGGCCCCGTCTGTTGACGGAGCAGCAGCCGCGTGGGTCGTATCCGCATCTCGACTACGGCGCTTCCGCTCAATAATGTCAGCGCCTCTTCCTTGGGCATTGGAGACTTCGCTCCGGATTGCACCCGAGCGCTCGCGCAGCGCTCCGCCTTCGGCGGCATTGGCCAACGTCGGCACAGATCCCGCCTCAGCGGCGCCGCGCAAGCGAACATCCTGTTCGCTTGACACTGCCGGTCGGTCCAACCCGCTCGCATCAGGAGCCGCCAGCCGCTCCTCTATTTCCGCGCGCATGTTGGTTCCGACCTGCTCGACGTACTTCGACATCAGCAGGTCGCGTTCGAACGCAACCTGAGGATCGGCACTGTGCCAATGTGTAGCGTTGGCCGGGTCGAAGTCACGATAGACAAGGGGCGTGCCGGCGATTTCGGCTCGTGCGAATGCAAGAAACGCGTCGCTGGTGTTGAGAGAGCCGCTAACTCCCTCGCCCTCACGCGCCGACCAGCGGGTCTCAAGCCGATTGGCCTCCTCATAAAACCGGCGAGCTTCCCGACTGAAGCTCTTCGCCTCCGAAACGCTAGAGCTGATCCCTGCTGCGCTGCTGGATACGTCTGACCGAGAGCTCGTTGCAACTGACCGATCGAACGTATCACGGTTTTCGGACCAACCACGATTGGTTGACCACTGTTCAAGTGCGTCCGCGATGCGACCGCCTTCGCGAGAAACTGTTGCCGTATCGCTGTCCGTCCACCGCTTCGACGCGCCGCCTCTGGCGTTCGCAGAGGCGCCCATCTTCGCAACTCCGAGGTTCATACCGATCCCGCCATCGATCCCTGCCGAGCCGCTCACGAACTTCTCTGTCGCAATAGAGTCTGCCACTTCCGCGCGAAGCCCGAACCGGCTCTGGAGCATGCGAGATGCCTGATCGACCTCGTTGAAGCTGCTGCTGATGTTTGACCGGTCCTCTGCGCCGTAGCTGTTGGCTATCGACTGATCGTTGCTCACTGCGTGGCGGAACTCGTTGAAGCGGTTGACGGCGTTGCTGACGCTCTCGCTTGCCTGGTTCGACAGCGTCTCACCTCGGGTACGGGTCTCGCTGGCGACACGCGACGCCTCGGTCGCTACCGACTGCGTCACCTGCGGGCTGAATGGGAGCTTGGAGACGGGGACGTCGAGCAGATCGTTGGCCGCAAAGCTCGTCGCGAGCGTGCCGGTGTCATTGAACGCGCGGGTCTGCGCCGCCCCGTAGGTAAAGCTCGGCGCCTGGTTCCACTGGTCGTGCTGGCGCGTCTGGATCGTCTGGTTGTCGAAGCTGGCATTGCCCACGCCGATGTTGCCGGTCGACGCCTCGCGAGCAGCTTCCTCGGCGGCGTTCTGCGAAGGATTGAGGTAGCTGGTCGCCTGGCTCGAAATCGCCATCGCACCCTTGGCGATGCCGCCGGCGAGGAACGGGATCGAGGCAACCAGATAGCCGGCGAGCATACCGATGTCGTCATTGGCCTCGCTCATGCCCGCGAAGCTCGCCAAGGTCAGCCCGTTGCCGGCCCCTGCCCCGGCGACCTCGGACGCTCCCTTGAACATCAAGACCATGTGCAGGATCACGTACAGCGGCCCCCAGGCCGCCAGATAGAAGAAGCCGGTGACATAGCCGCGCAGCGCCAGCGGGCCGCTCTTCGGCATCAGGAACAGCGGAAAAAGCACGGGGAACAGCGCGTAAAAGACCACGGTCAGAACGATGTTGAGCACCGGCACCCACTTCATCGCCGAATGGGCGATCGAGCCGTAGGTCCGCTTGGTCTGAATCTCTGCGCGGGTCTGCGCATAGACATCAACGCTGCCGGTGCCGGTTGCACCTGCGGCCGAGTGCATTGCCTGGCTCATGGCGTTGATCGTCAGCGTCTGCTTGAGGATCTCGCTGGCGGAGGCGGAGACGCCGGTCAGATAGCGGTAGGCGACCGGCAGGTCGGCAAACAGCTTGGCCTTGGCGAGATCGGCGCTCTGCCTGGGGTAGAGCTGCCTGCCGAAGACGCGGCCCAGATCGTCGGTCATGCCGGCCCACTGCGTGCTGAGGGCCGCGTAACCGTCGCGGCAGGTTTCGATCGAGGAGGTGACCGCCCCGCCGGCATCTCGCGTCAGGAAGCGTTGCGCCCGCGCCTGACTGCCAGGACCGATCGCACCCCAGATATCCGGCGCCTTGCTCAGCGTCTCCATCGAGTAGCGGCCGAGCAGGACGTCGTAGAACACGCATTGGCGGAAATGCTCATCGAGATTGGCGCCGAACTCGGGATCGTTGATGCGCAGGTTCTGCGTCGCCTCGAGCAACCGCGAGCCGTAGATCATGCCGTTGCGGCTGTAATCGAGGTCGCCGGGGAGCCCGAACACGAGCTCGGCCGAGCTGACCAGATAATCTCCGACTTGGCTGGTGAAGCTCGCCATCATCGCCAGCCCCAGCGGCACGTTCGCGACCTGCGCCGGCGCGAGGCTCGGATTGATGCGGTCGGTGACATGGACGTCCAGCCGCGGCACCATCAGCACCATGTACATGAGCGTCGCCTGCAGGAACCAGTTAAGCCAGGCGCGCCAGTCGGCGTTGAAGGCGACGATCAGCACCGAATAGCCCAGCCCCATGACCATGCAGACCTGGAGCAGGCTCTTGTAGCCGCCATCGCCCGTCCAGGCCGCGACGGCGTTCAGCACGTTCACGACATACTCGCCGCCACCGATCGTGAAGAGTTCAACCGTCGCCATTGCCCGTGCTCATCTTGGAGGTTGGTGGGTCGCCGGCGCTCCGCACAGGCGACCGGCGGCACGCCTAGTTCAGCCCACGCGCGCTCACGCCGCGCGACCAGTCGAGCGCCGCCGCCATGCCGGGCGACATCGAGTTGGCGAGCACGTTCTCGAGGAACTGCGTCTTCTGAATGATTGCCATGATCGCGGTGATCCGCGCTTGCGTGGTCTGCTGCCGGTCCGCGAGCGTCGTCCGCGCGGTGTTAATCTGCGCACTCCAGGCGGTCAGCTTGGCTTCGTCGGCAGCGATGAAGCTCGCCTTAGACTTGCCGACCTCGCTCACCAACTGGTCGAGGATGGCGTAAAGCAGATCGATCGAGGCGATCTCGGCCAGGGTCGAGCGATCGTCGGTCGAGAGCCCGCGGGCATAAGCCGCCTGCACCGTGAGGATCTTGTACAGCGGCACCGAGGCGATTTGCAGAAGCTCCTTCTGCTCGGGCGTGATCGCGCTGTCGGTGCGGATCGCATCGACCATGCCATCGATGAGCGCGGTCACCCGCGGGCGGATCGCCTTCACCGTCGGCACATCGAGTGGCTTCAGTGTCGGGCTGAGGCACTGGTCCTCGGTGTCGCAGGCATAGACCTGGACCGCGTTCGCGCTGGTGCCGTCGAGCAGCGCAGTGACGAGCGTCGAGGTGGTGTCGCCCGTCAGCGGCTGGAACCGCCCTGGGTCACTGTCGGTCGGCGGCACGTAGATGATCGTGCCGACCATGGTCATCACATATTCGGCCAGCTCGCGGTCGAAGCTGCCGGCAGCGTTGAAGAACTTCGAACCCTTGAGCACATGCCAGGTGTAGTTGCGCGGGACCGCCGAATTGACAGCATCCCACTTTGCGGGATCGGCGCCATCGATGGTGGAGCGGCGCTCGCCCTTGTTGCCGCAGCCATGCTTGGCGGCCGCATAGTCCGAGAAGATGCCGTCGGAGTTGCCGATCGCCTCGCAGATCGCCTTGTCGGCGAGATCGCCCTTGGGCCAGACCGACCCCACCAGCGCCTGCGCGGCCTCACAGCTAGAGATGTTGAGCGCGTTCATCATCTGCGCTTTCTGCGCAAACTCATCCATGACCTTCGAGCATTCCGGGCAGACGGTGTCGATCGCCAGCTTGAAGGCGAAGCCGACCGCATTGTTCGCCACCGCCTTCAGCATCGCGACGATCTCGCTCGCGTTGATGAACGAGAAGGAGCCGGCGAACAGGTCGATGCCGCCGCAGCCCGCGCGGGCGGAGGGCAGCTGGAGATTGCCGAGGTTGGTCGTCTTCTGCGGAAAGCGCGTCCAGACGTTGCCCAGGCTGTAATAGCCGGCTGACTGGCCCTGAAAGGCGCTGGGCCCGGTGACGTTGGCGGCCCCGCCTGCGTCGCGGACGAAATCGTCCATCGCCTTGGCAACCTGAGCGCTCGCGGGCGCCACCGGCACGATCATCGGCACGAGCGCGCCGACGACTCCGAGGCTGCAGCCGAGTGCCGCGACGCTCACGCTCGCGCGTCTGACGAGGCGCTTCACTACAGCCATGACGCGCTGGGGTTGGCCACGCCGCGGGCGTGGCGACGAGGGTTCAATAATCACTGCCGGCCTTTCTCTGGGTGAGCGCGAAGATGCGGTCCATCAGCTCGTCGGCGGCGATGACGCCGTAGCCGATCGGAATGGGGGTGCGGGTGGCGCTGTCGAACAGCACGACAGCAGGTGTTACCTGCGAGGTCAGTCCCATCGCGGCGCGTTGGTTGGTCTCAACGGTGTAGCGGGGGAAGGTCTCGGATGGGCCGCCGTCGGTCGAGATCGCGCGCACCGTGATGCCGTGGGTGTCGGCGACCGCCTTCACGATCGGCGACATGACCGCGCACGCGCCGCAGCTCTGCGCGAAGAAGTAGAACAGCCCGTAGCGCTTGCCGAGCTGGCTGAGCGTGCGGTCGCGTTCGGCCTTGCGGGTGTCGAGCCACTGACGCTTGGCAACGGTGCCGACCGGCCTCTGGAGCGTGTAGTCGAGTTCGGGCGTCTGCCAGATCGCGCGCTGCCACACGTCTCCGAAGAGCGAGGCGCGGTCGAGCTGCGCGCGTTGGAAGCGGATATAGGCGGTGACGTTCGCCGGGCTGGGATCGAGGATCGCGCGCGCCTTGAGTTCGCGCAGCTCGGTCGTGACCGCCTCAAGTTGCTCCGCAGCCGAGGGCGCCGGGGCCGACGGTAGCGTGGCGTCCGGCTCGGCCGGCTTCGGCCGGTCGCAGTAGAACCAGGTCCCGAGCCGGCGGTCCTCGCAGTAGAAGCGATCACCTTGCTGCGCAGCCGAGGTCGTCTGGGCAGGCGCCGCGGCGATAGCGTCCCGGGCGATCGGCAAGGCCGACGCCAGGATCATCGCCGTGGCGGCGAGTGGATGGGCAAATCTCCTCATCAGCGGGGTCCATTCAGCGTGTAGAAGTCGGTGATCTTCTGCTGGACCGCGGCGACCGTGCTCAGCTCTTCAGGGAGGCGCGCGGCGTCCTGGAACTCGGCATAGACTTCGGAGAAATCCATGGCCGACAGGTCGAGCCGAGCGAACTCGTCGACCGTGAAGCCGAGGCAAGTCTCACGTTTCGGTGAGCCCCATGGCTTGCCGATCTGCGGACGACCCTGCTCCTGCAGGATGCGGCTGAGCTTGGACTCGAAGCAGCAATAGGCCTTGCGCTTGGTGACGCACACGCCGAGCACGCTGCTCGAGCAATAGCTGCCGACATAGTGGCACAAGCCCGTCGCATCGCGCTGATGGAGCAGGATCTCCTCGCGGCTGCAGCCAAGCGCCACGAGCAACTGGCTCCCGGGGATCAGCGGAAACGCCTTGCCCTTGCAGCAGTTGAGCACGCCGAACACCGCGCTCTTGCAGGTGTTGCGCGTCCCCTTGAACAGGCTGAGTGTATCAGGATCGAACTCGCGTCCCGCCTGCGCCGCGGCGTTGAGCGCGACCGCGGCATCCTTGAACTCGGCGTTCGGCTGGCGGTCGATCGTCTCGCAGTCGCCGTTGATGCAGTAGATGTCGCCGTCGCAGATATACTGCTTGTCGGGGCCGACCTGGTCGGGGATCGCGCAGCGATAGATGCGCTCCCAGGTCGAGCAGGGCTCGTCCTCGCTGAGGCACTCGCGGCGTGCGAAGCTGCAGGCCGGGTTGGCGTCGAGGCTCCCGCAATCCTGGGCCGGGACCGCGCGCGAGCATTGATAGCTCTTCTCCCAGGCCCAGCAGGGTCGCGTGACAGCGACACCGTTCACGGTCCGCGTCACCGGATCGCTCGAGGTGCAGGTCTCCGCCTGCGCCACGCAGCCCGCATCGGCGCTGAGGGCAGCGCAGGCTCGTTCGTCACGCGCCTCGGAGATCCTGTTCTGACTGCTGGTCGAGATGAGCGTCGCACCAGGCACGAGCGCGTCGCAGACGATCTCATCGATCGGCTCGCCGGGCTCGGTGCAATATTGCTGCGCATTGCGGGTGTAGCCCTGAAGGCAGCGGCCGGGATGCGAACCGACGTGGCGGCAGGTGCCGCCCATGTAGGGCTCGAACAGCGCGCAATCGTCCGCTCGGTTGAAGCCGGCATTGAAGCTGCTGCAATAATAAAGATGGCTCGTCGTGCTCGTGACCGAGACATTCAGCGGGATGGTGCAGCGTTCGGTCTTCTGCTCGAGCGCCAGTCCATCGTTGCAGGTCGCCTCATAGCTGCCGCTGGCGCCGCTGCCCGGTGGCAGCTCGCGACAGCTCCCCTGCCCGCCACCGACACCCATGCCGCTGACGTAACCGTTCGGATCGGCGGCCACGGCCTGGCCACGCGCAATCGTCGCCTCGATGTCGGCAGGCGCGATGCGTGCCCGTCGATCGACTGAGGAGCGCACCGCCTGATAGCCTTCGTGGCTGGTTGCGGCTGCTCCCGCGGCGCGCGCCAGCGCGTCGGGATCGTCGAACAGCGACGACTGCGAAGGTGATGCGTTGAAGTTCGGCAGGGTTTCAGCCGTCGGCGCCTGCTGAGCGGCGTCTTGCGCTCGTGTCGCGATCTCGGCCGCAAACGCCTTGCCGTCGGTGCGGGCTTGTCCCGGATCGGCGGCCTGACCGAGCGCACCGCTGCCAGCCAGCCCAGCGCTGAACAGCATCACAAGTAGCGCGATGCCGCGTGGCTTCATGCTGAAGAGGCTCATCGCTGTGCTCCTTCCAGGCGAGCCCGATAGAGGTTGGCGATCCCGGCCCCCGGTCCGGAGCCTTGCGCGAAGGTCTCGAGCGCGTGGCCAAGGCTGACATTGCCGGACATGCGGTCGTGCGGCGGCACCTGGGTGCGGCAGTCAAAACCGTCGCACAGGTCGAAGTCGGTCGAGGTGACGACATAGGTCGGCACCGTTGTGACCGCGAAGGCGCGGAACAGGCGCGGGTCGATCCCGACGGCATTGCTGCCGCTCGCCGGTACGACCTTGGCCAGCGCGCCCGTGAACTGCTTGACCGAATTCCCCGGGAAGCCGCGGAAGACGACGACGCCCCCGGCGCGGCCGACCTCGTCGATCATCTGGCGCAGCGAGGCGGCAGGCATCGACAGACTGGCGAACGCAACCAGCCGCGGCCCGTCTTCACTTGTTGCGGCCTCGCGGCCTGCTGCCGCGAGCATCGCATCGAAGTCGAACGTGTCGGTCGGCCGTGCGCTGGCGACGGCGTTGCGCGCATGCCTGGCGGCGTTCGCCCGGGCGGCTTCTGCGCTTGCCGCGGCTTGCGCCTTCACGGCCTCGCCGCGACTCGCGATGACGCTGCCGAACGCTTCGGCATCTTCGGGCGAGAGCTTGGCGCGCTCGCGCACCTTGGCGAGATCGAGCCCGTCGACGGTCTGCGCGCCGCCGCCGCTGGCGAGGCCAAGGGTAAGACCGGTGGCGGCCATCGCGGCGCCGATCACAAGAGGAAGGCGGCGCATCACAGCACGCAGCAATTGCGTTTGCGCCAGACGAGATAGCCCATATCTTCTCCGATCGCGGGATAGACCTGGCCGGCCGACATGAGGGTTGTGGACGCGCCGATCGGCGCGCAGGCGTAGCGCCCGCCAGTCTGTGGATTGGGATTGGTGGCCTGGAACCGGTATTGCTGCTTGCGCATCACCGGCATGAGATATTTGCCGCACAGGCCCTTGGAGCCCATCGTGCCCCAGGCGACGAGTTCGCGGTGGAGCTTGTACGCGAAGCGAGCGAGTGCGAGCCGCGACGCCTGCACATGGCCGATCGAGGCGCCGATATTGCCGTTCAGCGGGTACATCGTCCCCTGGCAACCGGCGCACCAGAACAGCGGATCGGTCGGCAGCTTGGCGGTCGCGGCGATGCAGTCGGCAGCACAGGCAGCGAGTGCGAGCGGGTTGGCGAACAGCACCGCCTCGGGGTTGATCAGGGCGGTGAGTTCGCTGTCCTGCCACAGCGGATCGATCTCGGTCAGGTACAGGATGTCGATCGAGCCGGTCTCAAGGCACAGGAATTCGGTGACGATCTCCATCCAGTAGATCAGCGGATAGGCGTACCAGTGGACATGCCAGCCGCTGGTGTTCTGTGCCTTGCCGCCGACCGCGCTCGGACCGGCGATCGTCTTGAAGCCGATGTCGAATCCCGGATCCAGCTTCAGCCCGCCGAGATTGACGAAGCACCAGGGCTTCATACTGACGTCGGCGAGCCGGACCGGCTCCCAGAAGCCCATCGCGATGCCGGGCCTGATCCCGCAATTGCAGACTGGCAGGTTCGGGTTGTCGGTGTCGGGTCGCCCCGCGATCGACGGCCAGATCTTGAGGCCGCCGACCGACATCGGAAACAGGCAGCTCCAGCAGATGTCGGTGATCGGATTGACGAAGCGGCCGGTGCAGCGCCCGGGCGTACCGGCGGCACGCGCGGGCGACGCGAGCAGGAGCGCAGCCAGCGCGAGCACTGCGGCGAGCAGCAGGAGCGTCAGCCGGGTGCGGCGGATTCGCTGCCGGTGGCGCTGGCGCGCCGCCACGAGCCACGCTGGCGGATCTGGAGTATGTGCGGTCACTTGCCGCCCTCCTTTGCTTTGGGGATGGCGATCTCGCTGACCTTGAGCGCGCGCCCGGCCTGCTCGATCACCGCCGGCACGGCGCGCACGCCGAACTTGGTCGTGAGCGTTCCTGCCTGGTCGAAGTAGAAGCGGCGCTGCTCGGCCTTCATCAGTGCGAACGGCGAGCCGCGCACGAGAATGAGCTTGGCGTTGAGCGCGGTTGTCCTGCCCATCGCCCAGGCGACCTGCGCGGGATCATCGCCATCAAGGAATACGAGCCGCTGGCGCAGTGGGACGGTATCGAGAGGGTTCACGCGAGTTCCGCGCGCCACGACCACGCGGCCCTTTGCATCGCGAAGATCCTGCTCGACGGTGATGGTGGGGTCGTGGATCCAGCTTCTCGACTGGCTCGCGACGACGATCCCCTTGACCGGCGGGGGCCGCTTGACGCGCGCCTCGGTGCGAGCTGCCAGTTCCTTGTTCGCGCGATCGAGCGCGCCCGACGCCTGCATCGTGGCGAGCTTGTTCTGGATGACAGTCAGCAGATCGGTCTCGATCACCGGAAACACCGCGCCCTGCTGACCATAGTCGCGCGCCAAGGCGGCATGCGGCACCGCCGACAGGATCACCGCGCCCGAAAGGACAACGAGCCGCTTCACAGGATCGCCCTCCCCACGCCGATGATGCGCGGACGGCAGACCCAGCCGATCGCGGCGTAGCGGCTGTCGAAGCTGTCGCGGTGGGGCGTGCCGACGAAATAGCAGCCGCGTGGGATGATGCCGGTCGGACCCAGCGCGAGCGGCTCGCCGAACCGCGTCGCCGGCTTGGCCAGCGCCACCGGTCGAGAGTTGACCGAGAACAGCCGGCCATGCTGCTCGACCCGGTCGCCGGCGACGCCATAGACGATCTTGCCGAACGGCTGCGGGCGAGCGCCGAAATGACGGGCGAGCAAGGGGCCAGGCGGCGGCTCGAAGAAAATGAAGTCGCCGCGGACCGGCACCCGCTGCCGATCGATCATGAACGCCCAGTTCGGCAGGCTGGTCGTGGCATTGACCAGCAGCGCGTGGTCGTCGCTCCAGCGGGCAAGCTGACTCAAGCTCACCAAGCCAATGCCAACGGCGGCATAGACCAGATAGCGCCTGCGCCGGGCCGGGCTCCAGAAGGCGGTCGGGGACTGCGTCTCAGCGAGGGTCATGACCGCCCTCCAGCGCGCGCTTGACCTCCGCACGGACTTGGCTTGTGCGATCGGGCACGCTCTTACCGAGTGTCGCCTCGGTGACGAGGACGGTGGTGCCGTCGGCACCCAGCGCACTGACCGACCGGTTGATGGCGGCGAGATAGGCAGCGGTGCGGCTCGCGGTCTGCTCGGGCGTGCCGCCGTTGCGGCTTTCGGCAGCGACGAAGTCGCCGACCAGCGTCGACAGGCTGACCGAAACGATCTGCCGCTTCGAGATGTCGAGCAGCAGGCGCGTCGCCCAGGCCGCCCAGAGCAGGCCAGCAAGCAGGAGGATGGTCCCCAGCACGTGGGCCAGGGGCCAGCCGGCGATCGTGCGCCGCGCGGGTGCCGAGGTATTGGCGTGGCTCATTGCTCGTCCTTCCGGGAAAGCTCGCGCCGCATGCGGGCGGCAAAGGCAGGCAGCCGCGCGACGAGGAACAGCAGCGCTAGCGCGCCGGTCAGGCCGACAAGCTGGAGATCGAACTCGGCGCGGCGTGCGGCGTCGGCGGCGAGATAGTGGGTCGCGAGATTGCCGAGGTGCGCGAACAGGATCGACAGCCGCGCGTCGGCAGCAAGGATCACCACCGCCAGGATCGTGCCGAGCGTGACAAGCAGCGTCCCGCCGAGCCAGAGCGTGGTGCTCAGGACCAGGTGGCATGCATCGGCGAGGAACCGCCGCAGCCGCACCCTATGGCTACCCAGAGGCCGGGGATCAGGCGCGCGCATGCTGCGCCTCCTTCGTGTTCGGGGCCTGAGGTGCATCCGGGAACGCCACGGCATCGAGCGCCTGTTCGATCGTGTCGCCCGCCGCCATGCGGCGCTCGATGGCGGCATAGGTGTCTGGCGAGGACGAGAAGAGCGTCGCCGAATAAGGATCGAGCACCAGCCGGCCGAGCGCCTGGACCTCGGGGCCGCGGATAAAGACCTCCGAATATTCCGAGCCGCTGCGCTTCAGCGAGCGGATCAGGCTTTCGGTGCGGTCATCCATGTCGAGCCGCTCGGACTTGCGGAAGTCGGCGATGGTCTCGGGCTTCTGCTGGAGGACCAGCATCCAGTCGCTGTTCTCGAGTGCGGCGGTCGCGCCGCCCGATTTGTAGAAGTCGTTGAGCGACTGCGTCGCGGTCGCCAGCGCGCCGCCATATTTTCGCGCGGTGCGGGCATAGGTCTCGACGAACTCGGACATCGAGCCGCCCTTGAGCATGCTCCACGCCTCATCGATCAGGAGCAGCTTCTTCACCGAGCGGGGACTGCGGGTCATCGCCTGGCTGGTCATGAACATGATCGCGGTCAGCACGACCGAGCGCAGCTCTTCTCGCGTCGCGAGGTCCGACATCTCGAACACGGTAAAGTCCGCTTCGAGCTTGAGCGTCGCCTGCCCATTGAAGAACCCGCCATAGGTGCCGCCCGAGAGGAACGGTCCCATCGCGATCGCCAGGTTGGCGGCGTCCGGGTTGCCGGTGTCGGTGAGCGCTCGCGCGACGCCGTCTATCGAGCCTGCGTGTCCGGCCGCTTCCCACACATGGTTCACCGCCTGGTCGATCAGGCCGCGCTCGGTGTCGGTCAGCCGGTCGATGAACCGTGCCATCTGCCCGACGATGCTTTTCAGCATCGCCATGCAGTCGAGGCGGTAGTCCTCGTCCTCGGCGACCCTGTCGGCATCGATCATCGAGAAGGGGTTGAGGCAGAAGCCCGAGGCCAGCGTGAACTCGATGAACGCGCCGCCCTGGAGCCGGCACGAGTTCATGAAGCTGCGGCCGTCGTCGATCACGACGACCTTGGCACCGGCCCCGCACAGGGCCGCGCACATCTCCTGCAGCAGCACCGACTTGCCCGATCCAGACTTGCCGAGGATCGCGACATTGTGGTTGCCAGCACCGTTCTCGAACGGCGACCAGAAGAAGGGCTGACCCCGCCGTCCGACAAAAAGGAGATGCGGGACGTTGCCCCCGAGATACTCGCCTTGGACCGGCGCGATGTTGGCCGCTGTCGTCGAGAGCATGGTGCGCATGCGCTTGCACCGCTCCATGTCGGTGCCGAGCCCGTCACCCAGGGTCATCGGCATGGCCGCGAGCAGCCCCTGGATCTGCAGGTAGCGCTCGTCGGCAAGGTCCCACCCGGCTGCCTTGTAGAGCGACTTGATCGTGCGCTCATTGCGGTCGCCCTGCCCTTCGGGCGAGAAGGCGGTGACCCCGTAGAAGGCGCGCACCAGCCGGCGGCCTTCCTGCATCTGCGCCTGAACCTCGCGCCACTCGGCCGCCTGCTCGCGCAGCTTCGGTAGATAGCGTGCGGAGCGGCCCTCGCTAAGCGAGGTCGTCCGGAGGAACTTCATGCCGGCGCGCGCCGAGGCGGCTTCCTGGTCGGGATAGACGAGGCAGAGCATCGTCGCTGCCGGACAGGGCATGCGCAGCTTGTCGGTGAAAAGATCGCCGATCAGGCGAGCGCATTCCCACGGCGCCCAGCGCGTCGGCATGTTGCGCACGCCGAAATGCCGGACGTCGAAACGGTCGAGATAGATCTCCCCGATCTCGGGCGCGCCTTCATCCGTGGCACCCGTCGGCCGAAAACGCTCGGTGCGCAGGCACAGCCGGCTCTCCTCGACGACCAGCTCGATGTCGCGACGGATGGCCTGATCGGCGATCGGGTCGAGCGGGTTGTAGTCGATGGCATCGTCCTGGGGAGCGGTCGTCGGCGAGGTCAGGTCGTCGAGAAACGCGATCAGCTGGACAGGATCGACATTGGCTACCGGCACATCGAGCGAGCGCAGCACGCCCGTCAGGCTTTCGCGGACAGCGACCAGATCTTCCTTGGTGGTGGCGCTTCCCGCCGGAACACCGACGGAGATCAGGACCTGATGGTGGCGTGCATGGAAAGGAGCGCTTGCCGAGCCGCTGGTCCAGACGAGGTCGTAGAGGCACGCCGCGCGACGCCGCGCGATCGCTTCATAGACCCCGCCCCGCGCATAGCGCGGCAGGAACCATGGCGCGATGTTGCGGCCGATACGTGGGGAAGCCCAGTGGACGATCTGGACGCAGGCACCCGCCGGCAGGCCCTCAGAGAAGAACTGGCCGAGCAGGTCGCCGGTCCGCTCGTCCGCGCCGACCAGTGGTGCCACGTTGAGCACGAAGCCCATCGATCGCGCGTTGAGGTACAGCCGGGTGGCGGGCTCGTAGACGCGGTACGGCAGGAAACTCGACAGCATGTCGAGACCGATCACCGGACGCGCCGCTTCCTGCGCATCGGCGTCTCCGAACAGCCCGCGCGACAGCGTGTCATAGAGGGTGCGAAAGGACAGGTTCATTTCGGCGCGTCCTTTGGACTGGTCGCGGGCGTGAACACCCCATCGAGGTCCGGCTCGGCCTGTGGTCGGCCCAACTGCTCCATCGCGGGCTTGGCGAGGGCGCGGACGCGCCCCGCCGCGATGGCTCCGGCAATGCCAGCCGATGGCTTCGACTTGGTCGAAGTTGCTCCCGGACCCATGCTCTCGCTCACCGGCAGGGTCTGCGAACGCTCGAGGGGCACCTTGCTCAGATCGATCGTCGCGGGCCGGGCGATGCGGCGCCCGGCCTTAGCCGCAGCAAGTGCCTCCGACGTCGGTCCTGCAATGATGCCGGTCTGGGGGAGCGCATCGACCGCAGTGATAGGGTGAGGGGCTTGAGCGGGGAGTGACTCAAGCCCCTCGATTGCCGGAGCGGATGCTCCAGCAATCACCTCGCGCAGGGAGGAAGGGGCGGAACTGCGCGAGATCTCGAAACTGGGGGTGGCGGTGGTGCCGTCGGACGCTGCCTCGCTTGAGGGGCCGACCGGCTTCATGGTCCAGGCGGCATCCTCGACGACGACATGCGCGGTGGCTTCGTCGTGGAGCACGCCGGCGCGATCGACATGCGCCGGGAACACGACCCGAAGCGTCCGCTCGCCGGTGCGACCGATGGGTCCCGAACCTTGCGGTGACCGGAAGGGCTGCTGTCGGGCGCGGGGCTCGCGATCGGCCTCGGCGTCTCCTGAGCCGACCATCGTCTGGACGGCGCGGGCATCGATCGCCGACATCGGCGAACATGTGCCGTCGGGTGCCCGGCAAGCAAAATCACCGCTGACATTCCCGCCCAGCGTGGCGCAGCCGGTGCTCGCCAGAAGCGCTGCGAGCGTCGTGCCGCACAGCCCTGCTCGAGCAACGAGGCGGACGTGGCGATCGCGACGGAGTGCGGTGCGGATCATGCCGCACCCCCGGCGACGAACGCCTTGAGCTGTGCCGCCGGGCGGAAGCCTTCGAGTACCGCGCCATCGGCGCGAATGATGACGGGAGTGCCGCCGAAACCGTGCCGTTTGGCGAACGCCTCATTGGCGTCGAGGCCGCTGGTGTCGCACTTCTCGGCAGCGGGCAGCGCCTTCTGCTCATAGGCGGCGTGCAGGGCACGCGCCGGATCCTTCGAACAGAGCACACGCTCGGCCGCTTCCCGGCTGGCGGCGCCGAAGATCGAGATCGGCCGCTCCTCGACCCGCGCACCGACCGCGCGCAGCTCGTCGGTCAGCCGGCGACAATAGCTGCAGGCGAAGTCGCTGAGCACGACGATCTTGGGTCCGTTTGCGGGTCCCCAGTGGATCGCGCCGGCGGCGGGCAGCTCACCGAGGTTCACCTTGGCTGGCGTCGCGGGTGCCTGAGGCGGCGCGGTCTCGTCGGCTTCTGCCTTCTGGCGCGCCGCGCCGGCGACGAGCAGGTCGGGATTGAGCGCGAGCAGCCGGGTGGCGGTCAGGTCCGCCCGGGTCTCCATGTCGTAGACTCGGCCGATCATCAGATAGCGCGCGCCGCGATCGACGTAGAACAGCGTGGTGCCCGCGACGACCTCGCAGATCCCGCCGAGCCCACCGCAGTTGACCGCATTGATCACGGTCTTCGGCAGGCGCTTGGCAAGCGCGGCGAGCACCGCCTTTGCTTCTTTGCCGGCGTCGATGCTGGGCACCGTTGCCTGCGCGGAGACCGCGTTGACCAGCATGCCGGTGCTAGCGCCGACGCCGAGCGACGCGAGCGACAACATGGCCCAGAAGCCGCGACCTTCGCGCCGGTGCCAGCGATCGAGCTGCAGTGCTCGATAAAAGACAGAAGAAGTCATTGCGTGTTCCTCACGTAAACGCCGTCCAGAAAGACGATTTCGACATCGATGCCGGTCGGCATCTCGATGACCGGCTGGTATTGCTCAGCTCGCTCGATCAGATATTTGGAGACCGTGTCGGCAGCGTCACCGGCACCTTGGCCGAGCCCGCCGGTGACGATGTCGCCGGGCGACAGCTTCTCGCGCGTGCCGTCGGCACCTTGCGTGATCCCGGAGAAGACGCTGTTCGCATTGGCCGAGAAGCCCCGGCCAAACCCGCCAACGATACCGGCGATCAGCGCTTGGCTGACAAGGCTGCCCTCGCGGCTGACGACGCGACCGCGCACGCCGGTCTTGCCGGCAAAGCTGATGAAGCCCTTGACCTCGCTCACCGCGACCCGGCCGCCGGGCTGGTCGCAGGTCATTTTGGCAAGCTTCACATAGACCTTCTCGGCCGAGAGATCGCCGCGGGCCGCACCGTTGACGACACAGCCCTGGATGCGGGTCGTCAGCAGCTTGCCGTTGTTGACGACCGAGCGTGCCGGTCCGGTGATCCGCAGGACGACCGGGAGCGGATCGGTCTGGCTCGTGACGCCTGCCGAGGCATCGACGCCAACGATGACCCGCGCCGGAGCGTAGCTGTTCGGCGGCAGATATTCGGGACTGTCCTCCACCTCGATCGCCGGGGCACCGGGACGACCGGACCGAAGCCCCGTCTTGGTCGCACCTGCGCTCTCGGGGGCACCTGTGCCGAAGGACAATGTCTTCACCTGACGCTCAGGCGGCGCAGCCTCGCTTCCCGGCGTGGCTGCGAGATCGGGCGACAATGGCGAGCCGGACGGTACCGACGAGCCCTGTGCGGAATAGCTGCCGCCGGGCCCGTAAGCCGGTGCGGGCGTGGTCGCCGGTGGAGTCTGCGCGGCGCGGCTCGCCTCTGCGCGCAGCCCGGCATTCTCGGCCGAGAGCGCGTCGATGGTGCGCGCGCCATCGGTCCGCATCGCTTGGTTTTCGGCCGCGAGCGCTTCGAGCTTGGCTTGCAGCTCGCTCGGGTTGGTACGGCCGTCCTCGAGTGCCTTCAGCTGGCGCGCCTGCGCGTCGAGCCGATTGCCATAGATCGCGACGAACTCCTTCTGGCTCAGATCGCGATTGACGATGCCGTCGGTCTCGATCCGCTGCGGTGCGTCGGGATTGGCGATGCCGCCATCCGGTGAGCCGCCGAGCACAAACCAGGCGCCGAGCAGCGCGACGGTCCCGCCGCCGCCCAGCAGGATCAGCTTTTGACGCCGCGCGGTCTTGGCATTGAGCGCGCCGAGCGCGCCGCCGGCTGGCACGTCGCCGTCGCGGTTCTCGACCGGCAGGTGCGGCTGGGTGGAGCTCACCATGCCCCCTCTCCCGCCACGCCGACGAGCCATACGCTGGTAGCCGCGCCGGGTGCCAGCTCGGGCGTCGCGACGCTGAGCGCCAACGTGCCCGAGGGGGCGATATCCCTCGCGCGAACGGACGCCGGCTTCGTCCCGCGGTTATCGATGCGGAGCACCTTCCCGACGAGCGCCGCGCCGCGATACTCGGCGATCAAGCGAACACTGAGGTCACCGATGCGCGTGGGTGCGGCGGCGACCTGCCGCAGCTGGTAGCCGTCCACGGTCGCGGACGTGGCCATCGCCTGGATGAGCCGCACCGCGGTCTCGCGCGGGCCGGACCTCGCTTCCCATTCGCCAGCCTTCTCGAGACCGAGCGCCGGATTGGTGACGAAGATCTGCTCGGCCTCGTCGCCGCCGATCGTGCAAGCGAACTTATAGACGTAGCCCTTCTTCGAGGTAGCGAAGAAGCTTAAGCGTTGCGCGGCGAACCCGTCCGGAACGGACAGGTAGATGTCGCCACGGATCGGCTCGTTGGTGACCGTGAAGTCGTTATAGGGGTAGCCGGTCGACACCTTGCTGACGCTGGCAAACCCGTCGCCGACCAGCGCGATGCGGGTCAGGTCGCGCGAGGACACGACACAGTCGACGCGGGCATTGTCGGCCGCGTGCCGGTACTGGTCCGCCCAGGCAGGCGTGGCGCCGAGCACCAGGGCCGCGCCGATCAGCGCGAAACCAAGCGGCTTCAGTCCCAGATCGATCGGCCGCGACGCGCCAGCCACGACCGAGGTCGCGCCGGCCGCAAGCAGCCATGTGGGTGGGATGCAGATCACGGACGTGCCTCCTTGGGCGAATGGACGAGCGCAAAGCTCGTGAGGGAGAGGCGAAGGCCGGCGTAGCTCCAGCCGAAGCGGAACCGCTTGGTTTCGCTGGCAATCACCTGGCCGCCGACGAAGGTCTTGAGGTCACCCTCGACTTCCGACGTCAGGCCCTTCGGATCGACGGTCATGCCGTTGATCACGAAGGCTTGGCTGACATCGGAACCGCGCTGCTCGGTGACGATCTTGACGAGTTCGGCCTTGAGCGCCCCGTGCGCCGACGGATCGGCGAGCTTCAGGATCTGCTCCATCCAATAGTCGAGGCCGGCGGGCGATCGATTGAGCAGCATCAGCGCGACGTCGCGCGTCACCAGCTCCAGATAATCGGCCTCGACGCCCGACGAGCTGATCGTCAGCGGACGCGTCGCGATCGGCTGCAGGA
This sequence comes from Alterirhizorhabdus solaris, assembly GCF_007785815.1. Lineage (GTDB taxonomy): Bacteria > Pseudomonadota > Alphaproteobacteria > Sphingomonadales > Sphingomonadaceae > Alterirhizorhabdus > Alterirhizorhabdus solaris. The sequence goes on from NZ_VNIM01000001.1 coordinate 37,119, forward strand.
TGATCTCCCGGTCCTTCGACGAGAGCGCTGAGAACAGGGCGAGGTTGATGACGAACGAGGCGGCGGCGGCGAGCAGCAGCACCTTGCGCTGCCGCAACAAGGACTGGCTGCGCTGGTGCGCAATGTCGGCGAGCATATCGTCCTCCCTCAGCCGGCCAGCAGGCGGCAATGGGAGGGCGGAGTGGCTTTCAGCCTGACAAAGGTCGCACCCAGATACCAATAGGCGGCATGGATCACCCACGAGCTGGCTCGGCCAGCTTTTGCCTTGCGCAGCGCAAACCACGCTCCGCAGGAGAGTATGATGCCAATCAGGATATGCTGGGTGAGAATGCCCCAGGCGAACGGGATCGCCAGCCCCATGAATTCATCAAGGGTCCAAAGGCCGATGAGCTCGGGATCATCGAGACGCCTGGGAACGATATACTTGTCAGACATGGCTGCCGCCCCGCCCTCTTTTCCCGCGCTCAGATGAGCGCGGTGACCGTGGAGGTGACGATCGGCACGCCGGTGCCGACACCGATGCCGACGCCGACGGGCAGCGCCACCTGGCCAAGGCTGAACCGACCCGACGCCATGCCGATGATGCCGCCGGCGAGACTGAGCACGGCGATGATCTTGCCGCCCGAACCCTCAAGAAAGTCGGTGAACTTGGTCAGCGCCGGGCTGAAGGTCGCATCTGCGCCGGCATAGGCGGCGGTTGCGCAGAGCATGAGCCCCACCGCGGGCAGGACATAGTCACTGGCACGACCGAGTTTGGCGCGGGCCAGCGGGAGCTTGAGGCTGTGCATCGAGAGCGTCTCCGTGGGAGTGTCGGTGCGGCCGAACGCCGACCGCCCACTCACCAAGCGCCACTCGCCGGGCCACCTCAACAGAAAGGAACATGAAGAGAACATATCACCGCTGTCGTCGCGGATTTTGCGATCGCCATCGCAGCTGGCCTTGGAATCTTCCTACTTTCCGCGACTGGGGTCGCGGCGGTCGATCACCTCAGCAGCCGGCGTCGCGACAGCTGTCGCAACTTCCGCATCTTCCCTGATTCGGCTCACTTGCGGCTCGATTCGTTGGTCGTCCACGCCATCGTAGTCCGACCCACACCCCTACGCTTCGCTAGGATGTTCCTGTTTTGTTTTCCTACAGGCCATGTTGGCGCTAGCGTGCGGTACGACTCGATAATTGGAGATATTTCGTGCCCGCCAATGCCGACCCTCCACCTTTTACCTCGGCGCCGCTGCATGCCGTGGTCGCCGATCTCGTGGACGAGAGCGGCGTGAGCCAGCGCGACCTCGTTTCCCGCGTCGGGCTCTCCAAGGATCAATTAAGCCGTACGCTGAAGGGCTCCCGACACATGAGTCTAGAAGAAGCGGCGACGATCCTGCACGAAGCCGGGCTGCCGGCCCGCGGCACACTGACGCTGGCACTGTTCGATCGTCAGGATCTCGCGACCGATTGGGCACGCTCAGGACTCGGTGGCTTCTTGGAAATGATGGTGGCCGCTCTCCCCGATGCGCTCGCCGCGGAAATTGGCGAAACCAGCGATCGGGTCGACCCCCGTTGGGGAACGCAGGCCGCGCGCTTTGTCGCGCAGCGGATTGCCCACCACATCCACGACCTGATCGAACGAGAACAGCGTCTTGGCGACTTCTCGCCCGGACGTACCGCCTAACCCACTAGCAGCCGACCACTGGGGAGAGGTCGCGGTAGCTTCAACGAAGGACAGCTTGATGCAAGCTCATCTCTCCCGATCCTCGGAACGCCTCATCAGGCTGCCCGAAGTCAGACAGCGGGTCGGCCTCGGTCGCTCAACCATTTACCGGCTGATGGAACTCGGATCATTCCCGAAAGCGCGGAAGTTGGGCCCTCGCGCGATTGCGTGGTCCGAGGGCGAAATCGACAGCTGGATTGAGGGCAAGCTGACGGACCAAGCTAGAGACTGAGGCGCAATGGCGCGTTCGCAGAGCGAATTGTTCATGCAGCAGTTGCTGGGCTCCTGTAGCGATCGCTCTCTCTCTCTCAAGTGCACGCCTCGGGCAGTCCCTCGGACAACTGTTTGGCCCGCTCTGCGCAATACACTCGGCTTCAGTCGCCAAACTGGCCGATCCTCGATGCTGCCATCGGCGCTTGCTCACCGGCGCCGTCGAAAACGACCGGCATTGGGGACTTTCCTGCCAGTCAGCTTTCAGGATTGGAACGGTCGAAAGCCGCCGGCACGGGTGTCACAACCGTTCGGTTATGACACCGGCTGCGGCACGGCGGCTTCTGAGGCTCCCGATCGTGCGGAGATCGGTCCGGAATTCCAAAACTGGTCGTCTCGGGTCCGTCGTCCAGTAGCCTTTCCGTGGAAACGACCGACAGTCTTAGTTCGTAGCCCGCAGGATGACCGTAGTCGTTTCCCCCGGCATGTCCCACATCGGAAAGTGACCGCTGTGCGCAAACCAGTGCAACGTCGCTGACGGGAACGCCGCTTGCGCGCGGTTGGCCTGACGGGGCAGGCAGAGCCGGTCTTGTCTGCCCCAACCGATGACGATGCGCTGCGTCGGATCAGCCGCGGGACCCCGCTGTTCCGGACCGTTGGCAAGGTCACGGACCAGCGCATCGAAGGTCGGCGTGTCGATGATGCTGGTCAGTTCGGTGCATACCAGCTCGGGCGACAGCGCCGCGGGCTTCGCCGATAGCTGGGCCAGCAGCGCCATGCGCGCCGCGCCGCTGCGGCTGAGCGCCGGCAAGCGCGATCGCAGCGCGCGCAGCAACCGTGCGGACAAGCCGATCGTGGTGTGGAAGAAGGAACGCTCCCAACCACGCCAGAAGCCGCCCGGATCGAGGGCGACGACGTTGCCGACCTTCCCCCGGCGCCCCAGTTCCAGCACGATCCGGGCGCCCATCGAGCTACCCACGACATCGACGCCGACAAGGTCGTTCGCGACGAGATAGCGCTCTACGCTGCCGACCAGTCCATAGAATGTGCCGCTATCTTCTTCGGCCGGTGTCGCTCCATGGCCCGGCAGATCGATGGCGATAACCGATCTTTCCACGGCGAGATCATCCAGGATCGGCCGCCAGGCACGCCAGCTGCTGCCCACGCCATGGATGAGTAGCAGGGGCTTTCCGCTGCCACGAGTGATCTGATGCATGAAGACTCCGTCCCGTTCGCATTCGGTCAACGATCGAGGGGGCGTAAGGGTGTCGAAGCCCATCAGCTTCAGCTGTCGACGGCTCGTGCTAAGCCGTGGACGAGCTGCGCTCATGAAGTTTCTACCTAACCTACTTTTTTCTGTGCCTTTTTTCGGATCCAAGCACGAGGCGTGGTCGTTAACCAGCAATTGACGGGTTGCGCTTGGTGAACGGGAGCAGGTTCGATGCGGAAGCGTGGTGTTCTGATCGGGCTAGGAGCCCTCACTATGGCGCTGGCGGGGGCTGCCTATGCCCAGGCTGGACGCAGCGCCGCGCTGACGCAGGTGGCGCGCTTTGACCATCAGGTCACCGGCGTCGCCGTCACTGCCGACGGGCGCCGCTTCGTCAACTTCCCACGCTGGACCGACGACGCGCCGATCTCCGTTGCCGAGGTGATGCCCGACGGGACGCTCCGGCCCTATCCCGACGCCAAGTGGAACAGCTGGCGCAACGCCAGGGCCAACGAGATGCCGGTCGGCGAACACTTCGTCTGCGTTCAGTCGATCGTTCCCGACGGTCATGGGAACCTCTGGGTGGTCGACCCGGGCGCGCCGGGCAACGAGAAGATCCTAGAGGGCGCGCCGAAGCTCGTCCGCATAAACCTCAAGACGAACAAGGTGACTAAGGTCATTGCGGTGCCGGGCGATGTCGCATTGCAGGGCACCTACCTCAACGATATCCGCTTCTCGTCCGACGGTCGGACCGGATACATCACCGACAGCGGCACGCGCGGCGCGATCATCGTCGTCGACCTGACCAGCGGGAAGAGCTTCCGCGCCCTCGACGGCCATCCGTCGACCCAGATCGACAAGAGCGTCACCGTCGCGATCGAAGGCAAGCCATTGGTCCGACCCGATGGGCGGCAGCCCGCGTTCGCCGCCGACGGCATCGCGATCTCGAACGACGGGCAGACGCTCTACTGGCAGGCGCTGACCGGCAAGACGCTCTATTCGATCGCCACCGACAAGCTGCGCGCTGATGTCAGCGAGCGCGACCGCGCGGATGCGGTGAAGACCGTCGCCACCACCGCCGTCGCTGACGGCCTGTGGATGAGCAAGGCAGGAACGCTCTACATCACCTCGCCGACCGATTATTCGATCAGACGGCTCGCCGGCTCGTCCACCGAGATCGTGCTAACCGATAAGCGGCTGCGCTGGCCCGATACGTTCAGCGAGGGATCCGACGGGACGATCTACGTCACCGCGAGCCACATCCAGGACACGCCATGGTTCACGCCGGGCGCGCCGCCGTCGATCCGCACCCAGCTGTTCTCGTTCGCTCCGACCCGTTGAGGACCGCCATGACCTACCTGCGCTACCGCGACGACATCGAGACGCCCGAACCCGACGAACAGGAAACGATCGACGGCATCATCCAGGGCATGACCCAGCAAAGCGAGGTGGTCGAGAAGCGCGAGCAGCATGCCGTGCGCGCCAGCCATGCCAAGAGTTCGGCCTGCGTCGTCGGCACGCTGACGATCGCCGACGACCTTCCGCCGGAACTGGCACAGGGGCTGTTCGCCGCGGCAGGCACCTACGACGTCGCGATCCGCTTCGCGCAGGGGCCGGGCGAGACGCTGGGCGACCGCGTCTCCACCCACCGGGGCATGGCGATCAAGGTGTTCGGCGTTGATGGCGAAAAACTGCCCGGTCATGACGCGCCGACGCAGGACTTCGTGTTTGCCACGGGACGGACATTCCCGTCGGGGACCGCGTCGGGCTTTCTCAGCGACGCCAAGAAGATCGGGGCGGCGACGCCGATGCCCGAGGGTGTGAAGAGCGCGGTGTCGTCGATGGCGCGCAACTTCAACAAGGTGCTGGGCCTGTTCAACACCGCCTATGCCAAGGCCGATTTCTTCGGCCACCCGTTCAGCCATCCGATCGGCGACGACTATTTCAGCCAGGCACCGGTGCGCTACGGCGACTACGTCGCCAAGCTCGGCGCCGTGCCGGCGTCGCAGGCGCAGGACGCGCTCAGCGAGTGGCAACTCGACCCGCATGAGGACGAGGACGGCTTCCGCCGCGCCGCGATCGATTATTTCCGCGGCCACGAGGCGGTCTTCGAGCTTAGGGTCCAACTCTGGGCAAACGCGGAGACGCAGCCGATCGAGGACGCCTCGGTCGAGTGGCCGTCGCAGGACAGCCAGTATCGCACCGTGGCCACGATCCGCATCCCTGCGCAGGAAGCCTACAGCACGGCACGCGCCCGCTATTTCGATGAGGTAATGACCTTCCGCCCGGCCCACAGCCTGGCCGCGCACCGGCCCCTAGGGTCGGTGATGCGCGCACGGCTTCAGGTCTATCGCGCGCTGTCCGCCTTTCGCCACCGCGAGAACGGGGTTGCCGAGGAAAACACCGCCGACATCACCGCCATCCCGGCCTGACCCGAAGCAGAAAGGCGTCGATCATGCCGACAGCCGTCAATACCGCCACCTACGCCGCCGTGCCGATCGGCACGGTGCCAACCACGTTGACGATCAACGGTGAGACGCGCACCCGCGCGATCGAGCCTTGGACGACGTTGCTTGATCTGCTGCGGGAAGGCGAAGACCTGATCGGCACCAAGAAGGGCTGCGACCACGGCCAGTGCGGCGCATGTACCGTGCTGATCGACGAGCGCCGCATCAACTCGTGCCTCAAGCTGGCTGTGACGCTGGACGGGGCGGACATCACGACGATCGAGGGGTTGGGCCAGCCTGGCGACCTCCATCCGCTGCAATCCGCCTTCTGCAACCACGACGCGTTCCAGTGCGGTTATTGCACTCCAGGCCAGATCTGCTCGGCGCAAGGCCTCATCAACGAGGGCAAGGCCAAGACCCGCGACGAGGTCCGTGAGCTGATGAGCGGCAATCTGTGCCGGTGCGGCGCCTACTCGAACATCGTCGATGCGGTGCTCGACGTGATCGGAGAGCAGGCATGAACCGCTTCGATTATGCCCGTCCTGCCAGCGTTGCCGAAGCGGTGCAGGCAGGTGCAGGTGAGCAGGTCCGCTTCCTGGCGGGCGGCACGAACCTGATCGACCTGATGAAGGAGAACGTCGATCGACCGACGACGGTGATCGACATCAACCGCCTGCCGCTGAACGCGATCGAGGAGCTGGACGGCGGCGGGCTGAGGTTGGGCGCGCTCGTGCCGAACGCCGAAACCGCTTGGGATGCGCGGGTCGAGCAACGCTATCCCTTGCTGTCCTCCGCGATCCTCGCCGGCGCCAGCCCCCAGTTGCGCAATGCCGCGACCAATGGCGGCAACCTCAACCAGCGCACGCGCTGCTATTACTTCTATGACGTCGCCACGCCCTGCAACAAGCGCGAGCCGGGTTCGGGCTGCGGTGCGATCGGTGGGGTCAATCGCATCCACGCAATCCTGGGCGCGAGCGACCAGTGCATCGCCACGCACCCGTCGGACATGTGCGTCGCGCTGGCGGTGCTCGACGCAACCGTCCAGGTGACCGGTCCGGAAGGCGACCGCGCGATCCCGATTGCCGATTATCATCGGCTACCCGGCGACGAGCCGTGGCGCGACAACACTCTGAAGCCAGGCGAATTGGTGACGGGCATCGACCTGCCGGCCGAGGATTTCACCCAGACCTACACCTACCTGAAGCTGCGCGATCGTCTGTCCTATGCCTTCGCGCTGGTGTCGATAGCCGTCGCGATGCGGGTCGAAGACGGCACGATCGCTGAAGCGCGGGTGGCGCTCGGCGGTGTCGCACACAAGCCATGGCGCAGCACGGAAGCCGAGAAGCTGCTGAAGGGCCAGCACCCGTCGCCGCAGGCGTTCGGCACCTTCGCCGACGCCCTCCTCGCCGGGGCGGTCGGTCAGGGCGAGAACGACTTCAAGATCCCGCTCGCGCGCAAGGGCATCGTCCGTGCGCTGAAGCAGGCCGCCGAGGCCACCCCGCAATCGCAGACCGACAAGCGCGTCGCTTAAGGAACAGACATCATGGCTACCGCAGCGAAAATCGGGATCGGAAGCGCGATCAACCGCGTCGACGGGGTTGAGAAAGTCACCGGCACGGCGCGCTACGCCGCCGAGCATCCGGTGGAGAACCTGCTGTACGGCTACATCGTCGAGGCCGCGATCGCCAAGGGGCGGATCGTCAGTATCGACGAAGAGGCGGCGCGCGCCGTACCCGGCGTCGTCGAAGTCATCACGCACCTGAACCGGCCGCATGTTGCCTGGACCGACCACAGCTACCAAGACGAGCTGAAGATTCCGGGCTCGCCGTTCCGGCCACTCTACGATGACCGCATCCAGTTCAGCCAGCAGCCGATCGCGCTGGTCATGGCCGAGACGTTCGAGGCAGCGCGCTACGCTGCCAGCCTGGTCGAGGTCGCCTACGAGGCGGAGGCGCACAATACCGACTTCGAGGTTGCGGTCGGCGAGAAGTACGTGCCGAAGAAAAAGCGCAGCGGCTACATGGCGCCCAAGGACCGTGGGGACGCGGCGCAGGCGTTCGCGGACGCCCCGCTCAAGGTGTCTGGCGACTACCGGCTCCCGCCGGAGCACCACAATCCGATGGAGATGTTCGGATCCACCGTCGAGTGGCACGACGACGGCAGCATCACCGTTCACGACAAGACCCAGGGGTCTCAGGTCGTGCAGGGCTACCTTGCCAGCGTCTTCGGCTTCTCCAAGAAGAAGGTGCGCGTCCTCAACCCATATGTCGGCGGCGCCTTCGGCTCGGGCCTCCGGCCGCAACATCAGGTGTTCCTGGCGGTGCTTGCCGCCAAGATGCTGGAACGCTCGGTGCGCGTCACGATGACGCGCAATCAGATGTTCAGCCACGCCTACCGCCCCCAGGCGATCCAGAGCATCGCGCTGGGCGCGGAGACCACCGGCAAGCTCACCGCGATCCGCAACGAGGCGACCACCTCCACCTCGCGCTACGAGGACAATATGGAGAATGTCGTCACCTGGGGATTGATGAACTACGACTGCCCGAACGCTGACGCTGAATATACTGTCGCGCAGGTCGATACCGCGACCTCGGCGGACATGCGCGCGCCGGGCGCGGCAACCGGCATGACGCTGTTCGAGATCGCGATCGATGAGATGGCCTATGAAGCCAAGGTCGATCCGCTCGAATTCCGCCTCATCAACTATTCGCCGATCGATGCGATGAATGGCACGCCGTACACCAGCAAGGCGCTACGCGAGGCATTTCAGGAGGGTGCCGAGGCATTTGGATGGAGCAAGCGCTCGGCCGAGGCGCGGTCGATGCGCGACGGCAAGGAGCTGGTCGGCTGGGGTTGCGCGACCGGCATGTGGGACGCGCAATTCTCGAAGACGTCCGCCAGCGCCAAGCTCACGGCCAACGGACACCTGGAAGTGGCTTGCGCGACGTCGGACATCGGCACCGGCAGCTACACGGTCATGACCCTGGTCGCCGCCGATACGCTCGGCCTGCCCCCTGAGCAGATCACCGCCAAGCTGGGCGACTCCGACCTGCCGACCGCCCCGGTCGAAGGCGGGTCGTGGGGCGCGGCGTCGTCCGGCGCGGCTGTGCAGCTGGCGTGCCAGGCGGTCGGCAAGAAGCTGTTGAAGGCAGCCGGCAAGATCGCCGGTGCACCGCTTGGCGAGGCGACAATAGACGACGTGCTGTTCGAGGATGGCTGTATCGTGTTGAAGGACGCGCCGACCGTCCGGGTGCCGTTCGGCGACGCGATGCGTGCCGCGGACCTGACGCAGATCGAGGAGGAGGAGACAGCGGCGCCCGGGTTCGGCGACATGTGGAAGGGTATGCACAAGTCAAAGAACACCCACAGCGCAATCTTCGCAGAGGTGAAGGTCGACGAGGAATTGGGCGTGATCCGCGTCACACGCATTGTCGACGCGGTCGCCGCTGGCCGCATCATCAACCCAAAAACCGCGCGCAGCCAAATCCTGGGCGGCGTAGTGATGGGCATGGGCATGGCGCTCCACGAGGAGACCTTCCCCGACCACCGGCTAGGTCGCTGGATGAACCACAATTTCGGCGAATATCATGTGCCCGTGCACGCCGACATCCACGATATCCAAGTGATCTTCGTCGATGAACCCGACCCCGAAGTGACCCCGCTCGGAGTGAAAGGCCTAGGCGAGATCGGCATCGTCGGCACCGCTGCTGCGATCGCCAACGCGATCTATCACGCGACTGGTAAGCGGGTGCGGTCTTTGCCGATCACGATCGATAAAATCTTGGATTGATTAGCCAAAGTCGGCATCCGCCGTGTCGGGCGAACAGCCGGCTTCAGTCATTCTTCGGTTCTGAGCCTGGCTTGTAGGTGGGCTTTGCTGGCGGAACGATGTAGCTCAACGTCACGATCCCCGCGGCGATTAGTCCAGCACGCCAATTCCAGAATGCCAAGCCGAATGCCGCCCAATAGGCAGCGGCGGTCAGGCCATATTTGATGGTCAGGCGGCGAAGATAAGCCTCGGTCAGCCTCCGGTCGGGGAGGCATCTGGCGGTGGCGTATACCCACCGAAGAAACCACCAGGTCGCTGGTGTCGCTGCTATGCCCAGATACCATAGGGCGGCGGTTGAGCTCTGCGTATCTCCGGCGAAGTGTTCGACCAACGGACGCGCGGGAAATGGAGTGATACTGACGGCAGCCAGAAAGCCGATGCTCAGCAGATTGTAGCCGTGGTCGGTTTTCTCCAGCAGCTTGCCGCTGAAATGGCTGTGAATCCAATAGAGGCCGATGAGGATTACGCTCAAGCCGTAAGCGGCGTATTCGGGTGCCAGCTTCAGATAGGCCGCTGCGAGGTCGCCCTCCTCAGGCTTCGGTGCGTGCAGTTCCACCACCGGAAGGGTGATCGCGATCGCAAGCACCGCGTCCATGAAAGCCTCGAGGCGATCCGATTTGCGTTCGCTTCCTTCGAGAGAGAATATCGCCATCTGACGCTAGAGCATTTCGAGCGGGCGGCGGTCGCGTGGCCGGGGAAATGCCGCGTCGAGTGTCGCAAGGTCGGCGTCGGAGAGGACGATATCTGCGGCCGCGCGGTTCTCCCGCACATGTGCGATCGAACTCGCCTTCGGGATGGCGATGAGGCCATCGTGCCGCAACGTCCAGGAGAGTGCCACTTGGGCAGAGGTTGCACCGACCTCGGCTGCGATCTTTTCGAGAGCGGGATGGCTTGAGAGCCGTCCCTGCTCGACGGGACTATACGCCATCACTGGCACTTTATGATCGGTGAGCCACGGCAACAGGTCCAGCTCGGGGCCTCGACGGACGAGATTGTAGAGGACCTGATCGGTCACGCAGCCATCCCCACCGGCAGCGACAAGCTCGTCCATATCGTCGGTATCGAGGTTGCTGACACCCCAATGCCGAATCTTTCCTGCCGATTTCAGCGCCTCCATTGCCTCCACGGTCTCGGCAAGCGGCACAGATCCCCGCCAGTGGAGCAGGTAGAGGTCGAGCCGATCGGTGCCGAGCCGCTTCAGGCTTGCCTCGCACGCACCGGCAAGGCGGGAGCGCGATGCGTTCTATGGATATGCCTTGCTGACGAGGAACAACTGGTCGCGGAGGTTGCCTAGTGCCTCACAAATCAGCGTTTCCGCCGCACCATCGCCGTACATTTCGGCGGTATCGATCAGCGTCATGCCCAAATCGACACCTGCGCGTAGTGCGGCAATCTCATCGGATCGCCGCTCGGCACGCTCGCCCATCTTCCAGGTGCCCTGACCCATCGAAGGAACGACGTCCCCGCCCGGTAGCGTCACGCATCTCATATGCTTTCGCTCCCTTTAATATTCTCGGCTACTCGTTGAAGGTACGCCGATATGTCGGTCACCGCTACGTACAAACGTGGCATCATTTGAGGCGGTGTCACAACCGTCCGTGGCTGTTGAAAAACAGGCTGCTGGGATCTCGCCTGGACGATCAAACCGCAGCCGGCCATCGATCGAGTGCCATTTCGGCGATGGAGAGAAGTTCGTTGATCGTAGCGCCGTCGCGCGCTTGAACGGACATGCCTTCCATGACCGTATTGATGAATTTGCCTAGGACGGCCGGATCAGTATCGGCCGCAAGCTCGCCCTGCGCGGCGCCCCGATGTAAACGCTCGATCAGGAGGGCCTCCGCCGCGATACGCTTGTCGCGCAGCAGGCATTCGATGGCGGCGGACGCCGGCGACACGGCTGCCGCTGCCGAATACATGAAGCAGCCGGCCGGCGTTCCAGGTTCCGAGAACGATGACGCCGCTCGTTCCAGCAGGCCTTTGACGGCTTCGAAGGTGGACAACGCCGGATCGTTGATGGGTTCATAGAGGTGGACGCTGAACGTCGCAGCGTAGCGCTCGATCACCGCCGCGAACAGCCCCGCCTTGTTGTCAAACGCCGCATAGAGACTGGCGGCGGCGACGCCAGTCTCTGCCACCAGATCGGCCATCGACGTCGCCTCGTAGCCGCGCTGCCAGAACAGCCGTACCGCCTTGTCGAGCGCAGCGTCAGTGTTGAACTCTCGAGGGCGGCCTGCGCCACGACGAGCTTTCGTGTCTGTCATGTCTGATGCCCGATATGGAATGATCGATAAATAATAGCTTGAACCTCGTCGCTGACATCGATACAGAACGATCGTTCAATAATCAAGGAATGGTCCATGAGCCGCATCGTTCGGATCCACGAATATGGCGACGCCAGCGTCCTCAAGATTGAAGATGTGGCAGTGCCCGCGCCCGCGGCCGACGAGGTGCAGATCGCTGTCAAGGCGATAGGCATAAACCGCGCCGAAGTGATGTTCCGCAACCATGCCTACCTTCAGGAAGCCGAGTTCCCGAGCCGCCTCGGCTACGAGGCTGCCGGTATTGTCGGCACGGTCGGCGCGGACGTGACCGGGTTTGCGGAAGGCGAAGCCGTCAGCCTCATCCCCCCGCTCGATATCGCGCGCTGGGGCACCTATGGCGAGGTCGCCAACGTGCCTGCCCGCCTCGTCGTCAAGCATCCGGCGGCGCTTTCGTTCGAGGAAGCGGCGGCCGTGTGGATGCAGTATGTCACCGCTTGGGGTGCGCTGGTGGAGCAGGCGAAGCTCGGCGAGGGCGATTTCGTCATCGTCACCGCTGCTTCCAGCAGCGTCGGTCTTGCTGCCTTCCAGATTGCGCGGATGGTCGGCGCGACGGTGATCGCGACGACGCGTACCGGCACCAAGCGCCAAGCCCTGCTTGATGCCGGTGCACATCATGTCGTCGCGACCGGGGAAGAGGATCTGGTAGCAAAGGTGATGGAGATAACCGATGGTGCAGGTGCGCGCGTGGTGCTCGACCCGGTCGGAGGCCCGTCGTTCGAGCCGCTGACCGCGAGCATGGCGCGCGGCGGCATTCTGCTTGAATATGGCGCGCTCAGCGGCGAGCCGACGCCGTTCCCGTTGTTCTCCGTGCTGGGCAAGAGCCTCACGCTCAAGGGTTATCTCTACAGCGAGATCGTCTCGGACGACGCCGCCCTCGATCGCGCCAAGGCGTTCATTGTGGCGGGACTGGAATCGGGCGCGCTCAAGCCGCGGATCGCGCGCACCTTCTCGCTCGACGCCATCCAAGACGCACACCGCTTCCTCGAATCGAATGACCAGATCGGCAAGGTCGTCGTTACGGTCTGACCGGCAAACCTGGGGGAGCGAGCGATGGCTCCCCCTCCCGGACACAGGATCGGACCCTCAGCGCCCATGCCGTCGCTGTGGCGCAGTCTTGAAAGCATGACCGCTCCTCCTCCGCGTGCCAGACCTGTCTCAGGGTAACATGGCGGCTATGCCTGCCCGATCAGAGGGGGCGCATTTTGAAAATGGCCGGGGAACCTCGCCTTATTATAGAAGCGCCAGTCTCTGGACAGGATTGAAACTCCCCCCCTGTATAGTATGCTGAAGCGATTTCTTGAGAAAGCGCGATGCCACATTCACCAGAGGACAAGAAGCGAGCCATCACACGCTTGCGGCGTATCAAGGGCCAGGCGGACGCTTTGGAACGCGCGATCGAAGCCGGGGCCGATTGCACTCCTCTGCTGCAGCAAATTGTCGCCATGCGAGGCGCGACAAATGGACTGATGGCAGAAGTGATGGAGAGTCACCTTAGGGAAACATTCGGTGCCGGTGCAGTTCCGGCCGTCAAAAGCGAGAACGGCGATCACGATGACAAGGTGGAGGGCGTAATGAAGATTCTGCGTACATATCTTAAGTAACGACATCAGCGATCTTCTTCTTGCCCCCGCTCTTCCGCGGTTAGAGCAAAAGCCTCGTGTCTTGCTACCCGGTGCCGTTCACCAGAGTGCAGCCTTTTGGCGTTCTGTCCCTCGATTTTGTTGTCGGCGTAGCGAGCACGAGCGTCTTCTCCGGCGTTTTTCAGGGCGTCAGGATCGATGGACCCTTCAAGATCGATGGGCAGGTCGCAGGCTGTGGGCGACACAGAGGTGGAGGCCTGCGAAGCGAAGCCACCCCCACATGCCTTCTCTGGTTTGACATCCTCACTTGGACACCTCTTGAATACTGGCAGGGAGTATATTAAAAATACTCCCTGCCAGTATGAGAGCGTCGACGAATTTCTGATGGCGCAACGGCCTTGCACCGGCAATCGGCTTCAATCAACGAGGGTATCCCAACATGAAATCTCGCGCCGCTGTAGCCTTCGAGGCAGGCAAGCCACTCGAAATCGTCGAGATTGATGTCGCCCCACCCCGGAAGGGCGAAGTGCTCATCCGGGTGACGCACACCGGCGTGTGCCACACCGATGCGTACACGCTGGCGGGTAATGATCCGGAGGGCGTTTTCCCGGTGGTTCTAGGCCACGAGGGTGCGGGCATCGTTGTCGAGGTCGGTGAGGACGTCACGAGCGTCAGGCCGGGCGATCACGTGATTCCGCTCTACACCGCCGAGTGCGGCAAGTGCGATTTCTGCGCGTCGGGCAAGACCAACCTGTGCGTCGCTGTCCGCGAAACGCAGGGCAAGGGCTTGATGCCCGATGGCACCACCCGCTTTTCGTACAATGGCCAGCCCCTCTACCATTACATGGGCTGTTCAACCTTCAGTGAATATACTGTCGTCGCCGAAGTCTCGCTCGCCAAGATCAATCCTGAGGCAAACCCCGAACATGTCTGCCTGCTCGGCTGCGGCGTCACGACCGGCATCGGCGCAGTCCACAATACCGCCAAGGTCCAGCCCGGAGACTCGGTCGCCGTGTTCGGCCTGGGCGGCATCGGCCTCGCGGCCATTCAGGGTGCGCGCCAGGCGAAGGCGGGTCGCATCATCGCCATCGACACCAATCCGTCCAAGTTCGAGCTGGCACGCCAGTTCGGTGCGACCGAGTGCATCAACCCCAAGGACCATGACAAGCCCATCCAGCAAGTGCTGATCGAGATGACGGGCTGGGGCATCGATCATACCTTCGAGTGCATCGGCAACGTCCACGTCATGCGCGCCGCGCTTGAATCAGCGCACCGTGGCTGGGGTCAGTCGATCGTGATTGGCGTTGCCGGCGCGGGCGAAGAGATCTCCACCCGTCCATTCCAGCTCGTTACGGGCCGCGTCTGGAAGGGGTCCGCTTTCGGCGGCGTCAAGGGACGTACACAGCTCCCCGGCATGGTCGAGGACGCCATGAGAGGCGATATAGATCTGGCCCCGTTCGTTACCCACACCATGGGTTTAGAGGAAATCAACGAGGCGTTTGAACTGATGCTCGAAGGAAAGTCGATCCGCACGGTTATCCACTACTGACCGGCCGATCCAAGCCGACCCAGAACGCTTTCGTTGAGAGCTTCAACGGCCGCCTGCGCGACGAATGCCTCAACGATACGCTGTTCACCTCGCTGGCTCACGCCAAGGCCGTGCTGGCTGCCTGGCGGCAGGACTACAACACCGTCAGGTCGGCCTCACAACTCGGCGGGCGTACCCACACCCAGATCGCCGACCAACTTGGTCCGGCATGCCCCGGACCAAGTTGGTATGTCCTCAACCACCAGCCATGAACCATGTGGACTCTACGTCTGAGCGGTAACAACCGGGAGCACGTCATCAGCAGCAGCATCAAAAGCAGGATAAAACGCAAAAGACAGGCCATCCACTACAGCGGATGGCCTGTCGTGGTCCTTCTGATTGAAGTCCAAAGCCGGCCCGTTCATCCCGAATGGCAGGCGTATCTCACCGTTCAGCCAAGCCCGACGAAACGGTGTCGAGCACTTTGCTATTTAGCTGCCAGTAGAGTGAACTTATGGATCTGCGGCGGTTCGGAGAACAGCTCATCGGCCTTGTCCATGAGTGCGGCGGCAACCTTGCCGTCAAGATGCGCCTGCCGATCTTGCTCTGTGTCGAACGTATCGAAGATCGCGTACGCACCGGGGCCTTCCTGGATCGCATACCAAGTCAGGGTACCGGGTTCGGCTTGAACGAGCGGTAGCGCCGAGGTCAAGAAATCCGCGACTTCGCTCTCCTTTCCGGGCTTGGCCTTCAGTGGCACGTACAGCGCAAGTTTGGGCATGACCAACTCCTCAAGATAAATGACTAGGTATTAGTTGTCTAAATAACGAACGAGAGGGTGCAAACGTTGCACAGCGGGCACGCGCGAAGATCATGTCTCCCTTCGTGGCCTCAAATGGACCGTCTTGCGCCGAGTTCGGCCCCACGACGGTCCAGCGAACGCGACCCTGAAGGACGAAGTTCATCTCCCAAGCGTAGGGGTGACAATGCGGTTCGCGTATGCCGCCAGGCGCTAGGCGAGCGATGTAGCACGCCCCCTGCTGCCCCTTCAGGATTGGCCAATTGTGCTCGTGTCCGCCTTGCAGACCCCCGCCGTCAAATACATTGGCAGGCGCTTCGGCCAGATGAAACAGGTGCGGATGGTCAGCATCCACCCCGCCGGCCGGCTTGTTACCTGCAAGCTCTGGCGCTGCTCCCGGATCGCTCCAAGGGGGGCTGCCCACTGCAGGACCCTCGGACGGCGTTGATGGGGAAGGAGCGTCCTTGGCGCTATCATGTCCATGCGGACGCTGGCGGAAGCCAGCGTCAGTATCGGGTTGAGCCGCCCCATCGATAGGGTTCGCGTTCGGCATGAAATGGGCTGCTTTCCGGAAGGCTCGCTGCGCCGACCAAGGACTAATTTGAAGTGTGAGATACACCATCGTCAGCACGTTTGTCGCTACGCCGCAATTTTAGCTGAACGGCGGTGTGATTGACTGACGTAACGAAGGCGGAGCACACACCGCTCCGCCTCCTCTCCATCGTCAGAACTGCTGTGCGGTCGGCCGGATGACGATCGCGTTGATGTCGACGTCATCAGGCTGTTCGACAGCGAACGCGATAGCACGCGCCACCGACGCCGCAGGGATGGCCTGTTTATAGAAGTCGAGTACCGTCTCGGCAGCCGTGCCCGACGTCGTGAACTTCAAGTCGCTTTCGACGGCTCCGGGCTCGATAGACGTGACACGGACCTTTTCGCCCACCTCCTGGCGAAGGCCCTCGCTGATCGCGCTGACGGCGAACTTGGTGCCGGAGTAGACCGTGCCGCCTGGTGCGAAGACCTTGATGCCCGCAACCGAGCTCAGGTTGATGATGTGGCCGCTGCCCTGCTCGAGAAAGCCGGGAAGGGCCGCCGCGATGCCGTAAAGCGTACCCTTCAGATTGACGTCGATCATCTGGTCCCACTCGTCGGTGTTGACCTCGGCCATCGGACGGATCGGCATCAGCCCGGCGTTGTTGATCAGCACGTCGAGGCGACCGAAGTCGGCGATGATCGCGGCGACGACGGACTGGACCGCCGACTTGTCGGTGACGTCGAGCGCGTAGCTACGTGCCGTGCCGCCGCTTGAGGCGATGTCCGCGACAACCTCGTCGAGCCTGTCCTTGCGACGGGCGGCGATGGCCACCTTGGCGCCGCGTTCAGCGAGAAGCCGCGCGGTTTCCGCGCCGATACCGGTGCTGCCGCCGGTGATGAGAACAACCTTGCCTTCGATACCTTTGGTCATGACTGTGTGTCCTTGATTTCAGATGTTGATTTTCCGCTGGATCGCGGCCCCGCGCCAGCGGTAGCCGCCGCGTGGATAAACGAGGCCAATAAGGCCCAGGCGAAGCGCAGGTGCCAACAGGCCGATCATCCGCAGCTCCTCTACATAGAACGGTTGTGCCAGCAGCGCCGACCCCACCCATTCTTTAAGCTTGCCCATGGCAGCACCTTCAGGTCGCGGAGACGGGGTTGAGGACGAACGCGCCGCGCTCGGCCAGATCGCCGATCTGAGAGAGGTAGTTCTGGAAGTGGGGCGTCGCGCGGTGGGCGGCAACCGCATCCGAGTCCGCGTACAGCTCGTCGAGGACGAAGCGGTTCGGATCGCTCTGGTCCTGCCAGAGATCGTAGCGCAAATTGCCCGGCTCCGCACGGCTCGGCTTTAACATGGCGTCGAGCAGAGCGTGCAGGCGGTCGACGGTATCCGCACGGGCGGTGAGCACGGCGACGATCTTCACGTTGGCTGTCATGGCACCGTTCCTTGTCATGGTTATATGCGAAGCGGGGCGCATCCTGAGCGCCCCGCCCGTCATCCTGGTACTCACGCAGCGGCGCGATCGAGGGCTTCGATCAAAGCGTCGGCCATGGCCTGGTCCGACGCCGGATTCTGGCCCGTGATCAGCTCCCGGTCCACGACGACATTCGAAGCGAAGTTCTTGTCAGTGACCGAGACGTCGCCACCGGCCGAGCGCAGCGCCTTTTCCATGTCGAAGAAGAGCTCGCCCTTCAGCACTTGCTCCTCGGCGATCTTCTCCTCGCTCGCCGAGAAGACGGTCATGCGGTAGCCCGAGTAGATCCAGTCTCGCGCCAGGTCGGCCGCCCCGGCGTCATCGCCTTCCTCCAGCGCCTTGCGGAAGGCCGGAGCATCGTCGAGCGTAGCGACAACGGCTACCGGTCCGTGGCAGAGGAGCGCGGTCGGCTTGGCCGCCGTGTGGAAGTGACGGAGGATCGTGCCCGCGTCGTGGTCCTGCATCAGGTCGACGACGGGAGCGTGGCCGCCCGGCACGAACACTCCGACAAAGCCGTCCAGGCCGCCCTCGACGACAGAGCGCAAGCTGCGGACGTCGTTCATCGCCGGGTGGCTGGCAAAAAAGTCCTTGGCGCGCTGGAATGCCGTCTGATCGCCGCCAAAATGATCAACCGAAAAGGAGACGGCGTCGATGTGCGGCTTGGCCCCATTGGGCGTGGCGAGAACAATGTCATAGCCGGCGTCGAGCAGAGCCAGCGCGGGGACCGCCGTCTCGTTGAGATACTGACCGACCGTCGCGGTACCGCCGCCACGCAGACCGATCTGCGTCGCGTTCGATCCAAGAACGAGAACCTGTCCCTTGCTCATCTGAACCTCCATGTTCGCGGCGTCCGTCGCCGATGGATGGGAAATGGGCCTCGTTGACATATTCCAGAAGTTTATCTTTTTGATTTCAGATATAACGCTAACAGGATGACTGCATGCGCTACGATCTGAACCTGCTGCCGATCTTCGTCGCGTTGATGGAGGAGCGCAGCGTCACGCGGGCCGCCGAGCGCATGGGCATGACACAGCCCGCCCTGTCTAACGCCCTATCGCGTCTACGACTGATGCTTCAGGACCAACTGTTCGTCCGCGAGCGCTACGGCATCCAGCCGACCCCGATCGCGCTTGAACTCTCACCGCTGATCGCCGAGGCACTCGCGCAGCTCGACAACGCGGTCCTCGGTCAGCAGGCCTTCGACCCCGTACAGGCCGAACGGCTCTTCACGATCGCGCCGAACGGCTATGTCGAGTTCGTCCTCGTCCCCGCTGTCGTGGCGCGCCTGGAGAAGGTCGCCCCCGGCATAAAGCTTCGTCTGACGCCCTACGGCAACGATCTTGTGGAAACAGGCGTCGTATCGGGCACGACGGCGCTCGTACTGGGCCGCATCGTCGATCCGCCCGACAACCTCGTCGTCCAGCACCTGATGGACGAAGGGCTCGCCTGCGCCGTCCGCGCCGACCATCCGGGCGTCGGCGATGCCATGACGCGCGAGCAGTTCGAGGCGATGAAGCACGTCAACATCGTGCCGCCCGGACGGATGCGCGCCGGGCTGTTCCAGGCGCTGGCGCAGCAGCAGCTGAAGCGTGACGTCGCAATCTCCGTGACAAACTTCTTCGCGGTAGCCGAGATGGTGGCGGTGACCGACTATTGCGCCACCTTGCCCTCGCTCATCTGCAGGCGGCTGATGCACGACCCCCGGCTGAAGATCCTGCCGGCTCCGGTCGACCTTGGCAGCTTTCCCGTGGAAATGGCTTGGCACGTCCGCTATCGGCATGATCCCGCACACCGCTGGCTACGGGCGCTGATCGGCGCGGTCATCACCGACCTCACGGGGAAGACGGCAGCGGCAGCCACGCCGTCGCCAGCCTGACGACGATGCCGAACCGCGACGTCGCTTGTGCGTATCCCGTACACGACAAAGTTCGCTATACAGCCCCTGACAATAGGATTTATCATGCGCGCAATCGGCTACCAGCAGCCCGGAACGATCGATCGCACGGAAGCTCTCGTCGATATCGAACTTCCCGATCCCAACGCTACCGGCCGTGATCTCCTCGTCGAGGTCAAGGCTGTCTCGGTAAACCCGGTTGACACGAAGGTGCGCGCTGGCTCGGGTTCGATCCACGGTGATTGGCGTGTCCTGGGTTGGGATGCCGCCGGTGTCGTTCGCGCTGTTGGCCCTGAAGTGCGCGGCTTCGAACCGGGCGACGAGGTGTTCTACGCGGGCAGCATCGGCCGTGATGGGACCAACGCCGAGTTGCACTTGGTCGACGAGCGCATTGTCGGGAAGAAGCCGGCCAGCCTCGATTGGGCAGAGGCAGCGGCGTTGCCGCTGACGGCGATCACCGCGTGGGAGGCCCTCTTCGAGCGTTTGTCCGTGCGTACTCCTGTAGCCGGTGCAGCACATGCGCTGTTGATTGTCGGGGGTGCCGGCGGGGTAGGCTCGATGGCAATCCAGCTTGCTCGCCAAGTACCCGAGCTGATCGTCATTGCGACGGCCTCGCGCCCTGAAACGCAGGCCTGGGTGGGTGAGCTCGGTGCGCACCATGTCATCGATCATCGCCAGCCGCTGGCTCGGCAAGTGGCGAATTTGGGCATCGGCGCGCCGGCTTTCGTCTTCTCGACCACGCACACCGACGAGCATATTGAGCAGATCGCCGAGCTGATCGCCCCGCAGGGACGCTTCGCACTCATCGACGACCCCAAGACACTCGATGTCGTACCGTTCAAACGGAAATCAGTGTCGACCCACTGGGAGTTCATGTTCACCCGGTCAATGTTCGAGACCGCTGATATGGAAACGCAGGGTCAGATCCTGTCGGCCATCGCCAGCCTCGTGGACGCCGGCGAGGTGCGCACCACCCTCACCGAACGGTTCTCCCCAATCAACGCCGCGAACCTCAAGCGCGCGCACCAGGCGCTTGAGAGCACTACCGCACGCGGCAAGATCGTCATCGAGGGTTGGCAGTGATGCGGTTCACGCTCACCCGCAACGTCCGCCGCGCCCGCGGCCCCCGCTGCACCAACTGAAAGGGACCAAGCCTCGGCGTTATCGATGCCAGCCATGTGCGGTTGTGGGCGTCGCTTTCGCTGGGTCACTGATATCTACAATCATAAAAGACCGTGATGTTTCGAGATAGCAGACGCGATCCTCGGGTGAAAACTCGGGACGTCTTCTAGCTCGGCATCTCACCAATCGGTGCCAAGAGCGGGGAGTGCTTCGGCTAAGAAGTCAATCCACGCCCGCGTCTTGGCGGCGGGGCGCCGCGTCGGGTGTGTGATGGCATATGCCGCTCCCAGCATCATAGGCGGCTCATCCAGCTTAAGCTCGCTCAACTGGCCAGCGCGAAGCGCCTCTGCCGCAATAAAGCGAGGCCCATAGACCAGCCCTTGGCCTGCGATGGCGGCGCGAACCAAGGCCTCGCCATTGTCGGAGCACATCGATCCGGAGATCGGCACCTTGATCGTCCCGTCTTTGCCGAACGCCCACGACGTGGTCCCTGCCAACGACGCGTTGGTGTGGCCGAGACAATCGTGAACGCCAAGATCGGCCAGGCGGGTGGGCGTTCCGCGCCGCGCCAAGTAGGCGGGGGCGGCACACAGCACGATGCGCATCGCCACGAGCTTGCGGGCAACAAGCGCACTGTCGGCCAGCCGCCCGATCCTCACGGCGACGTCCCATCGCTCTTCCAGCAGGTCGACGTAGCGATCGTTGAAGCCCAGTTCGATCGTCACCTCGGGATGACGTGCGGAGAAAGCAGGGATGAGAGAGGCAAGGTGCAGAACGCCGAAGGTGGCGGGCGCACTGACGCGCAGCAGCCCCTGCGCGGTGATCGACCGCGACGATGCCTCCGCCTCGGCTTCACCGATCTCCATCAGGATGCGTTCGGCCTTTTCGAAATAGTCGGTGCCTGCCTCGGTCAGCGACAGCCGACGCGTCGACCGCTGCACCAGCGTGGTGCCAAGCCGCGCTTCAAGAGCATCCAGATGCTTTGCCGCCATCGCTGGCGACATGTGCAGATCACGGGCGGCGGCAGAGATGCCACCGAGCCTGATCGCCCGGACGAACACGTCCATACCCGTCAACCGATCCGTCATGATTTCCTACCCGTGGTTGAAGCTGATCCTTCTACTCGGCAGATTATCATCGCGCGATAGCGGGCACATATTCCGGTCAGCAGATCGAACGATGATCCAGGCCGCCTCCTCGGCGCTTGCACCGGAGTGTATGACCATGAGCGTCCAGCCCACCTACTTCATCCCGCATGGCGGCGGCCCCTGCTTCTTCATGGACGACCCGCGCGGCGTGTGGACCGGTATGGAAGCGTTCCTGCGCAGCCTGCCAAACACGCTCGCCGAGAAGCCCAAGGCCATCCTCGTCGTCTCGGGACATTGGGAGACGGACGGCTTTGCCTTCACCGGCGCCGAACGGCCCGAGCTGATCTACGACTATTACAACTTCCCGCCCCATACCTATCAGCTGCGCTACGACGTACCAGGCTCGCCCGCGCTCGCCGCCCGTGCCGCGGCCCTGCTCAAGGATGCGGGCATCCCCTCGTCTGTCGACGCGACACGGGGCCTGGATCACGGCGTGTTCGTGCCCCTCAAGGTGGCCTTTCCGGATGCCGACATTCCGCTGATCGAGATGTCCGTCGAGCGGGGGCTGAACCCGGCCCTCCATGTCGCTGCCGGGCGCGCCCTCGCGCCGCTGCGTGAGGAAGGTGTGCTGATCCTGGGTTCGGGCATGAGCTTCCACAACATGCGCGCCTATGGCGACCCGCGCTCGACGCCCGGCTCGCAGGCGTTCGACCAATGGCTGGCCGAGAGCATGGAACTGGATGGTGCGCAGCGAGCCGAGCGTCTGGCGCATTGGGCCGATGCGCCATCGGCGCGGTTCGCCCATCCACCCGCCAAGGAGGAGCATCTGCTGCCCCTGATGGTCGCGGCCGGCGCGGCCGAAGGCGAAGGCGCCCGGGTCTATGCCGAGGAAGTGCTGTCGACCGCCATCTCGGGTTTCCGTTTCAACTGATCTCACCGCGTCACTGAAGGAGAATTGTCATGACCATCGGCGTCACCGGCGCGACCGGCCAGCTTGGCCGCCTCGTCATCGAAAGCTTGAAGCGCAAGTCGACCGACGAGCCGATCGTGGCGCTGGTGCGCTCGCCCGAAAAGGCCAGCGACCTGGGTGTCGAGGCACTCGCGTTCGATTACGCGCAGCCTGAGACGCTCGCTCCGGCACTGGCCGGGATCGACACGTTGCTCTTGATCTCGTCGAGCGAGGTCGGGCAGCGCGAGGCACAGCACCGCAACGTCATCGAGGCCGCCAAGACGGCGGGCATCAAGCGTATCGTCTACACCAGCCTGCTGCACGCCGACCGATCGCCGATCAGCCTGGGCGAGGAGCACCGTGCGACCGAAGCGCTGCTGGCCTCCTCCGGTATCTCGACGACCCTCCTGCGCAATGGCTGGTACACCGAGAACTACACCGGCTCGATTCCCGCAGCCCTGGAGAATGGCGCGCTCGTCGGCAGCGCTGGCGAGGGACGCCTGTCGCTCGCGACCCGCGCCGATTATGCCCAAGCCGCAGCCATCGTGCTGACCAGCGACGGCCATGAGGGCAAGACCTATGAGCTGGCCGGTGACGACGCGGTGACGCTCGCCGACCTTGCCGCCGAGATCTCGCGCCAGACGGGTCGCGACATCCCGTACCGTGATCTGCCGCAGGCAGATTACGCCGCGATCCTGAAGCAGGTCGGCCTGCCCGACGGCTTCGCCGAAGGGCTTGCCGCGTGGGACGTCGATGCCTCGAAGGGCGCGTTGTTCGATGACGGCCATCAGCTCTCGAAGCTGATCGGGCGTTCGACGACACCGCTGGCCGACGCCGTGCGGGCGCAACTCGCCGCGCAGGGCTGACGTTACGCAATCCCCAGACCGTTAAAGACCATCCCTGGAGATAGCGCATGAATATCGACCCTTCCGGCAAGACGGCGCTCGTGACAGGTTCGACGGCCGGAATTGGCTTTGCGATTTGACGGTCCCCCGGTTTCTCATCCAGGTCGAAGGTGAGTTTCCGGCGTTCATTCGGCCGCGATCTTGGCCGCGGCAGCAGCATATTCGACCGGCGTCAGCCAGCCAAGCGATGTGTGAGGACTGCTCTCGTTATAGTCGCGCCGCCAAGCCTCGATCTTGGCCCGGGCGTCCTCCAGCGACAGGGAACCAGTGCGTGTTCAGGCACTCGTCCCGAAGGCGCCCGTTGAACGACTCCACGAAGGCATTGTCCGTAGGCTTGCCCGGCCGGCTGAAGTCCAGCGTGACGCCGTTCTCGTAGGCCCAGCGGTCGAGCGCCTTCGAGATGAACTCGGGCCCGTTATCGACACGAACTCGCCTACGCCGAGGCCGCCGTACACCTTCTTCCAGCGGTAGAACGTCTGCTCCGAGATCCCCATCCGGCGGATCACCTCCGCCACCGACGTACCCGTCTCCGCCTGCTTGGGTTCGGTTCCGGCTGAGGGCGAAATGACACCCTAAGCGCTGGCGTCCTTGGGCCAGAGATATTCGCCGGTGAGCAGGATGTGCGCCCACCCGAGCGGCGATACGTGGGCCAGCAGATGGTCAGGCGTATCCAGCCCTTCGCGGCGCCTGGCCTCGACGGCATGGCCGAGGTGCAGGGTATTCCAGTAGACGATTATAGCGGTGAGGAGGTTGAGGCCGGCGATCCGGTAGTGTTGACCCTCGGTGGTGCGGTCGCGGATCTCGCCCTGTCGGCCAATGCGTAGGGCGTTCTTCAGCGCGTGATGCGCCTCGCCCTTGTTCAGGCCACTTGGGCGCGCCGCTGCATGCCGGTGTCGAGGATCCATTCGATGATGAACAGCGTCCGCTCGATCCGCCCGACCTCGCGCAGGGCTGCGGCAAGGTCGTTCTGGCGCGGATAGGCGGCGAGCTTGCGCAGGATACGGCTTGGCGCGATCTGCCCCGCGCTCATGGTGGCGGCGCAGCGGAACAGGTCGGGCCAGTTGGCGACGATCAGCGCCTCGCGTGCCTTGCCGCCCACCAGCGGGCGCAGTTCGGTCGGCGTGGCGGCAGGATCGAAGACGTACAGTCGCTTGGACGGCAGGTCGCGGATGCGCAGCACGAGACGGTAGCCCAGCATGGCGCTGATACCGAACAGGTGGTCGGTGAACCCGCCGGTGTCGGCGTACTGCTCCTCGATCCGGCGTCCAGCTTCGTTCATCGTCAACCCGTCGAGCAGATAGGGTGCCTCGCTGACGGTCGCCGGAATGGTGCGCGATGAGAACGGTGCGAAGCGGTCGTTGACGTGGGTGTAGGCCTTGATGCCGGGATCGTTGCCGTAGCGGGCGTTGACCGTGTTCATCGCCTCTCCCAGCCGCGCGGCGGGGTAGAATTGGCCATCGGCCGACGCGGTGGTGCCCACGCCCCAGACCCGCGCCATCGGCAGATCGCCTTGCGCGGCGACCACGGCGGCCAGTGCCTGGTCGATCGCCTCGCTCTCGACATGCCAGCGCGCGAGGCGGGAGAGCTGCCAATAGTCGTGGGTGTTGCAGGCCTCGGCCATTTTGCGCAGGCCGAGGTTAAGCCCCTCCGCGAGCAGGACGTTCAGCAGGCCGATCCGGTCGCCGCACGGCACGCCGGTGCGCAGATGCGTGAAGGCATCGGTGAAGCCCAGCGCGGCATCGACTTCGAGCAGCAGGTCGGTGATGCGGACGGGCGGCAGGCGACGATACAGGTCGAGCAGCAATTCCTCGATCCTGTCCGGCGGGTCGGCAGTGAGGCGGTCGATGCGCAGCGTGCCGTCCTCGATGCTGCCGTGTGGGATCGTCCCGTTGCGCGCGGCACGACCGAGCCGGGCGAGGGCATCGGCAAGCCGCGCCTTGCGGTCGGCCAGCCAGGCCTGCGGGTCGGACGGGACCGCCAGCTTCATGCTATGCGCGACGGCCATCGGCACGAGGACGTGCCGCAGGTCGCCATAGCGATGCGAGCGGTCGAGCCAGATGTCGCCCGAGCGCAGCGCGTCGCGCAGGTGGAACATCACCGCAACTTCGCGGAGGCGGGCATCATCATCGCCCTTCACCCGCAACTGACGCCGCCATTTGGAATGCGGGCGCAGGAAATCGTCGGTCGCCTGCAGTTCGCCCCTGGCGGCGATGGCGGTGACCGCATCGAGCAGGGGCCGGGCAACCGGCGCGGCTGCGAGATCGAGGCAGCGCAGCATACGCGGCGCATAGCGGCGGAAGCGATGGTAGCCCTGATCGACATGCGCCAGCGGATCGTCGCCCAGCGTGTCGGTCAGCGTCCGGGCTGTCGCGACGAGGCGGCCGAGCCGGTCCCATCCCGCCGCGCGCGCGACCGCATCCTCCAGCGATGCGCCCTCGCCATGTGCGTCGAGCAGCGATCGGCCGAGCGTGGCGAACCCGTCCAGCGTCGCGGTGACCGCTCCTCTGGTTTCCGCGGCGCGCGCATCATGCACCTGCTTTGCCTCGCGCCAGGTACGGCCGACGATCCGGTCATGCGTTTCGACCACCGCATCGGCGGTCGCGGCCACCCATTCGATGACGCAGACCGCGAGGATGGCGCGGCGCCGATCGGCGTTCAGGTCGCGCAGACCATCGGCGAAATAGCGCTCGCCCTGCCGGCGAAGCCGGGCAACGCGGTGGGGCGGGACGCCGGCGAGCAGTCCGGCATCGAGGTTCATCGCGCGCAGGAACTCCAACCGGTCGAGGAGCCGGTTCGCCGCGGCGGAATTGTTGCCCGGCTCGATCCGGCGCAGCCAGATGAAGCGGCTGATCGCGCCCGGCAGCATCTCGGTCGTCAGCCGGTCGAGCCGGGTGCAGGCGACGCGATCGAAGCGTGCGGCGATGCGTTTCTCGATACCGCGCTCGGCCGCGACCAGCGCGTCCGCGCACAGCCGCTCGATGGTGGTGATCGCCGGCAGGATGGTCATGGTGTCGCGGCAGCGGGCGATGAAGCGCCGGGCAAGATCGTCGTTGGAGCGGGCCTGTTCGGCTTCGGCGAGCAGCCAGTCGCGGAATGCCCGTCCCGGTGCGCCCTGACCGGGGAACATCCTGTAGCCGTAGGTCCGGCGCAGCACCTCCATGTGCTGCTGGCGCGTCTGGCGGCGAACGGCATATCGGGCGAGCGTGTCGCCGGTGATGCCGAGCTGGGCACCGAGGAAGACCGACACCGCCAGCGGGATCACCTCGCCCGGTGCCAGCATCCGACCGGGATAGCGCAGCGCACACAGTTGCAGCGCGAAGCCGATTCGGTTCTCCGGGCGGCGTCGCCGGTCGATATGGATCAGGTCGTCGTCGGCCAGGATGTAGTGCCGCAGCAGCGATGCCTCGTCGGTCGGCAGGTCGAGCAGCGCCGACCGCTGCCGGGCGCTCAGGATATGGCGGCGCGGCATGGCCCAGTGCCCCGGTTGAACAGAAGTCTGTTTTGGACAACACTGACCCGACGCAAATCAAGTGTTTTCGGGGCCGGATTTCGGGAAGGTTCAATTGGGACAACGCGCCGCCATCTACGCCCGCGTGTCGACAGCCGACCAGTCGTGCGAGCGGCAGTTGCGCGACCTTGCCGGTTTCGCCGAACGCGGCGGCTATGAGGTGGTCGAGGTCTTCCGCGAAACCGCCTCGGGCATGAAGGCCAACCGCTCGGCGCGAGCCGAGGTGATGAAGCTGGCGCAGGCGCGGCACATCGATGCGATCCTCGTCACCGAACTCAGCCGCTGGGGACGCTCGACCCAGGACCTGCTCGATACGCTCAATCGGCTGTCAGGCTGGCGCGTCTCGGTAGTCGCGATGAGCGGCATGACGTTTGAGGTCGACACCCCGCACGGGCGGATGATGGCGACGATGCTTGCCGGCATCGCGCAGTTCGAGCGCGACATGCTGAGCGAACGGGTGCGCTCCGGCCTCGCTGCGGCACGGGCACGGGGACGCAAATTGGGGAGACAGACCGGCGACCGCCCCAAGTCCGACCGGCTCGCCCCCAAGGTGTTGGCGCTCGTCGCCGAGGGCCGTAGCTATCGCTGGATTGCCCGCGACCTGGGTCTCAGCAAGAACACCGTCGCCGCAATCGTCGGGCGTGCGCGGGTGCACACGGCTCCCGATATCAAAATCGCGGAGTAAGAATTCTCGGCATCTGATCCTGTCGTGAAGACGCTGAATTATCGTTTGACCACCCGCCAAGGCACGAGCGCCGTAGAAGGTTTCCAGCAAGATTCCAGGCTCGCTGCGAAGTCGTTCGCCCACGCACCGGGACTACCCGGCTTCAGCCATCCCTCGTAGCGTGATCGCATCAGGTACTCGCCAATCTCGAACGATATCTTGTCGGCGTGCAGCACGATCTCGGGCATCTGGCGGGTCTGATTTAACACGGACGAGAACCTGGGGTCTTGTCCAGTCGCTAGGTGCGCCATTGCGATGGGACATTTGCGAATGTCAGCCTCGAGCCACTCCAGTCCTGCCTTATCGAGCGAACGGAGCAGGGCATCATCGCTTTGCGGCGGTGACTTTGCGATCATGGCAAATAGTCGCTGCCCGCGGGCTCGCGCCCTTGGCGGTTTACCTTCATAGGGTGAACGGACCATCCGGGCTATCAGGCGATCTCCGCATGTCCGACGTGCCTCGCCCAGGTCGGCATCGGTGCAGCCCCTGCGGACTGCGATCGCGTAAACCGGAAAGCCGTAATCGTCTCCCAGATAGCGGACCGCCATTGCCGGTTCGGACCGTTCGGGGAAGAAGCGGGCCGGGTCAAATGCAAGTGCGCGAGTGCGTTCCTGGAAATCGTATGCTCGCGGAGTGTCCTGTGCCGCCAAGGGCGCGACTTGGCCGAGGACGAGCGCCGCGGCGATGTAGGCAGATCGGATCATGCTCATACATCACATGGCCCTTCAGGGCTGCATAGCCAGTTTCGCTGAAGTCGCGAATGCCGCCCCCCCCAAACCCAGCCAGTCCACTTAGGGTGTCATTTCGCCCTCAGCCGGAACCGACCCCGTCTAGTCCTGGGGGCGAAGAGGGACGGATCGTGAAACAGGACGAAGAAGCGCGACTTGACGCGCTATACCAGTTGAACCTGCTCGACACGCCTCCGAGCGCGAGCTTCGATCGCATCACGCGCATGGCGAGCCAGATCTTCAATCTGCCTATTTCGGCGGTATCACTGACCGATCGGGACCGGCAGTGGTTCAAATCGCGTGTCGGGGTCGAACATAGCTCCATACCGCGCGACAAGGCACCGTGCGCGCAGGTGGCGGAGACCACCGAGGTGCTGGTCATCCCCGCCTTCTCGCCGACAACTGCTATGCGACGAGCCTCCTGGCGGAAACAGGAGTTCGCTTCTACGCTGGCGTTCGGCTCGTTACCCGCGAAGGATTCGGCCTCGGCTCGCTTTGTGTGCTCGGCACGGAGCCGCGAACGGTGTCTGAGGTGGAGATGACCGGCCTGAGCGATCTGGCCGATATGGTCATGGCGCAGATCGAGATGCAGCACGCATTCGGGCGCATCGATCCCCTCAGCGTTCTTCGCATCCGTACCCAGTTACTCCACGATCTTGCAGACCTTGCTCGGGATGCGCCTGCCGAGCGGCGCTATGCCGTCCTGCTCGGCCCTGCCCGTACCGCCCAGCTCAACATCCGTCTTCGCGTGATTGGGCCTTCGCTCGACGATGACATGGTGCAGGATGCCGCCAGGTCGCTCCGGGCAGCACTCGGCCCCGGACGAACGGCCTACCATGTCGCTGCAACGCAGTTTGCGTTCCTGTCCCCGCCTGAGCCGGAGCGGGACGCATATCTGGCGTTGCTCGGCTCGATGCTGGCGACAGCCCAGAATGCTTCCGTCGTTCGGTTCGCCATGACCACCGCGATTGGCGTCACGTCCGTCATTCTTGGTGAGGCGGACCCGCGCGATGTGCTGCGCACCGCCTATAGCGCCGCCCAGGACGCCCGTGCGTCAGAGAACGCCGTTAGCCTCTACTCACCCGACGAGGACCGCGTTCACGGTCGCAGGTTCACGCTCCTCAACGATTTTGGTGCCGCGCTCGACCAGCCGGGTCAGCTCAGGCTCGTATTTCAGCCGCGGGTCGATGTCGCCTCGGGGCAGTGCGTCGGGGCGGAGGCGCTGCTCCGCTGGAAGCATCCTCGCTTGGGGGAAGTGTCACCCGGAGAGTTCATTCCGATCATCGAGCAGACCTCGCTTGCGAAGCCCACTACCGCATGGGTGCTTGATACGGCCATGCGACAGCTTGCAGCCTGGCGGAAAGAGGGGCTCGACCTTCAGCTTTCGATCAACGTCTCTGCGGCCAATCTCGAAGAAAGCGACTTCGCCGGACGCGTGCAGCTCTATCTCCTGAAGCACCGGCTGCGCCCGGATGCGATCGAGCTGGAGGTGACGGAAAGTGCCGTGATGGAGAATGGCGGTCGCGCCATGACGCAGCTTCGCGAGCTGAAAGCCGCCGGGGTGCCGCTGGCAATCGACGATTTCGGCACGGGCTATAGCAGCCTTGCCTATCTCCAGCGCCTACCGGCGCGGGTGGTCAAGATCGACCAGTCATTCATCCGGCACCTGGCGGAGGAAGAGCGGGAGCAAGCCCTTGTTCGTTCAATGATCACCCTCTCGCACGATCTGGGCTACCGCGTCGTTGCCGAAGGCGTTGAGAGCGCCGCCGCTGCGACGATGCTGGCCGGGATGGGGTGCGAGGAAGCACAGGGCTACCACTTCGCACGACCAATGGAGGCGGAGGATTTCCGGCAGTGGTTGGTTGCTTCGCGCAGTTTGCCGCTGAGGACCGCCACCGCATCCGAAGCAGCAGCAGGCGGACATCCTGGCCCGAGCCGGGTGCAACGCGATCCAGGGCTATCTTTTCGCAAAGCCGCTCTCGCCGGCTCAGGCCACCGATCTACTCGACCAGGCGGCACGCTCGGCTAAAGGCAGCTGCCTAGGTCCGTCGACATACTTGGTCTCAAGCTGATCGACACCGCCGCTGAACATAATCCACAGCGGCGGTGGCGATCGGCATCGATAAGCGTCCTGTTCCCGGTTGTTCCGCCAATCAGCCGTGCGGCCGCATGACAACCTTGATTACACCTTCTTCCTTGTCGCGGAATTTAGCGTACATTTCTGGCGCGTCTTCAAGACTGGCCGGATGCGTGATCACGAAGCTGGGATCGATCGCGCCCGCGACGATCTTATCCAGTAGCGGCTTGGTGTAACGTTGCACGTGGGTCTGCCCAAGCTTGATCGTCAGCCCCTTGTTCATCGCTGCACCGATCGGAAGCTTGTCACCCATCCCGACGTAGACGCCGGGCACGGAGACCGTGCCGCCCTTGCGGCAGCTCATGATCGCCTGCCGCAGGACGTGGACGCGATCAGTGGCGAGCATCATGCTTGCCTTCACCTTGTCCATGACCGCGTCCGCCGCCCCGTGCGCGGCCGCCTCGCAGCCGACAGCATCGATGCAGCTGTCGGGGCCCCGGCCCTTGGTTCGCGCCTGCAGCTCGTCATAGACATCGGTTTCGGCGAAGTTAATCGTCTCAGCGCCACCGGCCTCCGCCATGGCGAGTCGCTCGGGCACCTCGTCGATCGCGATCACGCGGCCGGCGCCCATCATCAGCGCGGAGCGGATGGCGAACTGGCCGACCGGACCGCAGCCCCAGATCGCGACGGTGTCGCCATGCTCGATCTGCGCATTCTCGGCGGCCATGTAGCCGGTCGGGAAGATATCCGATAGGAAGAGGGCCTGCTCATCGGTTACGTTGTCGGGAATCTTGATCGGACCGACATCCGCCATCGGCACCCGGAGATACTCCGCCTGGCCGCCGCAGTAGCCGCCCAGCATGTGGCTGAAGCCGAACAGCCCGGCGGGCGAATGGCCCATCGCCTTGGCGGCCATCTCGGCGTTCGGATTGGTCCGATCGCAGGCCGCAAACAGACCCTTCTTGCAGAACCAGCAATCGCCGCAGCTGATCGTGAACGGCACCACCACCCGGTCCCCGATCTTGAGGTTGGTGACCTCGGACCCGAGCGCCACGACCTCGCCCATGTTCTCGTGGCCGAGGATGTCGCCGGCCTCCATGGTGGGCTGGTAGCCATCCAGCAGGTGAAGGTCCGACCCGCAGATCGCGCAGGCGGTTACTTTGATGATCGCATCGCGCGGGTGCTTGATCTCGGGATCCGCGACGGTGTCGACGCGGACATCGCCTTTACCGTGCCAGCATAGTGCGCGCATGTCGTTTCCTCATCTGAGTGCATGTCCCTGTCGTCAGGGCCATTTCTATGACGCTCAACGCCTTGAGCCGCGGCACGGGTCCCCGTCCGTTTAAATCGTTCACATCAACGAGCGGCCGTAAAACGGCCGTACGGCCAGCGGGTCGAACGCGGACGGCATGCCCGGCTTTAAAGCCAGACAGATGATGAAGTGGGTCGCCCAAGCCGTGCAGCCGGCCGACACGATGCTGACAGGACCCCAGGGGCGGCGAGTCTTACGTCCGGAGCGTACGGCATGGGCGGCCAGGGCGAACGACGCATAGATTCCGCAGAGGCAAACCAGGCCGGCGAGCAGCACCAACCACGGATCATGGTCGTGCCGGACGCGGTCGAAAACCTGTACGACCTGGGAGTACATCATGCTCGGCTAACGGCAAGGCTTCAAGACATCCCCAACCGGTTCATATCGGCTTTCCCTGGCTGTGATCCAGGACCGAGGAAGCCGCAGTCGGGTTCTGCGCAGCCATGAACACTTACGTTGCCGAGCCCGCGCCTGTCGTCCGAACCGGCTACCATGCTCGACTGACATAACTTG
Organism: Alterirhizorhabdus solaris; assembly: GCF_007785815.1. Lineage (GTDB taxonomy): Bacteria > Pseudomonadota > Alphaproteobacteria > Sphingomonadales > Sphingomonadaceae > Alterirhizorhabdus > Alterirhizorhabdus solaris. The sequence continues at coordinate 69,571 of NZ_VNIM01000001.1, forward strand.
ATTTCGCTCCTCCGGGTTGGTTCCCAGTCGCTACAAAGATTTATGCCTCGCACCGCCGTGGCGCTGGTGGCATTAAGGGCGTGATCGGAGGATTACGTCCATGGCACGCAAGAGCATCAAAAGCGACGCGGTGAAACTCAAGGGCGAGACGGCCAAGAAGGCACCGCCGCTGCCGGCGGGTGCCGACCAGCCGACGAATTATGCCGAGCAGCAGGGCCATGGCGGCGAAACCCGCCAGACGACTTCGGACGCGGCACTTACCATGACCACGCAGCAGGGCATCCCGATCGCGGACGCCCAGAACAGTCTGAAGGCGGGTCTGCGGGGCCCCACGCTGCTCGAGGACTTCATCCTCCGCGAAAAGATCTTCCATTTCGATCACGAGCGCATCCCGGAGCGCGTCGTCCACGCACGCGGCTATGGCGCGCACGGCGTGTTCGAGCTGACCGACAGTCTGGCCGACTACACCCGCGCCGACGTGCTGAGCACGGTCGGGCAGCAGACGGAGGTGTTCGTCCGCTTCTCAACGGTAGCGGGCAACAAGGGCTCGCGCGATCTGGCGCGCGACGTGCGCGGCTTCGCCGTCAAGATGTACACGAAGCAGGGCAACTGGGACATCGTCGGCAACAACATCCCGGTGTTCTTCATCCAGGATGCCATCAAGTTCCCCGATCTGGTCCATGCGGCCAAGCAGGAGCCCGACCGGGCGTTCCCCCAGGCGCAAACCGCACACGACAATTTCTGGGATTTCGCCAGCCTCACCCCGGAAGCCTGGCACATGATCATGTGGATCATGTCCGATCGCACGATCCCCCGCTCCTTCCGGACGATGGAGGGCTTCGGCGTCCATAGCTTCCGCCTGGTGAACGCGGAAGGCAGGTCGACCTTCGTCAAGTTCCACTGGAAGCCGCGCCAGGGGCTCCAGTCGGTGCTGTGGAACGAGGCGGTCAAGATCAGCGGCGCCGATCCCGACTATCATCGCCGCGATCTTTGGGAGGCGATCGAGAGCGGTGACTTCCCGCAATGGGATCTCGGCGTCCAGCTGTTCGATCAGGAAACCGCCGACAAGCTTCCCTTCGACCATCTCGACTCGACCAAGCTCATCCCCGAGGAGGACGTGCCGGTCCGCATCGTCGGTACGCTCACGCTCAATCGCAACGTCGACAACTTCTTCGCCGAAACCGAGCAGGTCGCCTACTGCACGCAGAACATCGTGCCGGGCATCGACTTCAGTGACGACCCGCTGCTGCACGGCCGCAACTTCTCCTATCTCGATACCCAGCTGAAGCGGCTCGGCAGCCCGAACTTCACCCACCTGCCGATCAATGCCCCGCGCTGTCCGGTGATGAACTTCCAGCAGGACGGCCACATGGCGATGCGCAATCCGAAGGGGCGCGTGAACTATGAGCCGAACAGCTGGGGCGCGGAAGGCGGTCCGCGCGAGAACCCGAAGATCGGCTTCACCAGCTTCCCCGCCGAGGTTCAGGGGACCAAGCAGCGGATTCGGTCCGAAACCTTTGCCGATCATTACAGCCAGGCACGGCAGTTCTATCTCAGCCAGCAGCCAATCGAGCAGAAGCACATCGGCGACGCGCTGGTGTTCGAGCTGTCGAAGGTAGATCGTGTCGACATCCGGGCCCGGGCGGTCAGTCACCTGCGCAACATCGACGAGGATCTCGCCGCTACCGTTGCGGACGGGCTCGGCCTCGACCTGCCGGACGCCGCCAAGGCGGCCAAGCCGACGCTAGACCTGCCGACATCGTCGGCGCTCTCGATCGTCGCCAACGGCCCGGCGAATTTCGCCGGGCGAAAGATGGGCCTGCTGCTGACCGATGGGTCGAGCGCCGAGCTGTTCAATGCGCTGACCAAGGCGCTGGAAGCCGAAGGCGCGGTCTGGGAGGTGGTCGCACCGAAGATCGGCGGGGTCACGCTCGACGACGGCACCAAGGTCGCGGCCAAGCAGAAGATCGATGGCGGACCTTCGGTCCTGTTCGATGCCGTCGCGGTGCTCCCGTCCGAGGAGGGGGCTGCGATGCTCGCCAAGGATGCGGCCTCCAAGGACTTCGTGGCGGACGCGTTCGGCCACTGCAAGTTCATCGGCTACACCGATGCAGCCGCCACGTTGTTCGACGCTTCTCGGGTGCCGGAGCTTGACGATGGCTTCGTAGCCCTAAGCAAGAGCAAGGACGTCAAGGCGTTCGTCACGACCTGTCGTGACCTCAGGTTCTGGGCTCGGGAGATGAAGGTCGATCTCGACGCGGCGGCCTGACGACCCTGGCGGGAGCGGCAGGTGGACGTCCTGCCGCTCCACTTAACGGCAAGCCTCATATCGCACGGACGTGGGACGTGCTGCCTCGCTCGCGTTCAACGGGATCGGGTCATACCATCGGCGCGGGCCGCGGTAACGACCCAGCGGCCGGTGCGGCGCGCGGTGCGAACCGTCCAACAACGCCCGGTCTCTGCGAGGAACCGGGCGTGGATCCCTGCCGCATGCTGGACGAAATCGTAGAAATCAATCCTGTGGTGCGCGAGCACGATGATGCCGCCTGGGCGCAGGCGAGCGGCCATCTCACGCGCAACCCGGGCCATCTCTCGCGCTGAGAGGTAATACAAGATCTCGGCGATCACGATCACGTCATAGACGAGACCTGGCGGTCGACCGGGGAGCACGAGCAGCGATGCGCACGCACGAGGCCAGGCGGCGACGGCGCGTGCCGTCAGGTCGACCCCCTCCCTCGTGCCCTCGGTCGCATCGAGGCGCAACGCCATCCTCGCGATCGCGGCACTGTTGGATCCGTTGCCGCTGGCCAGCTCCAGCACCCGTCCGACCGGTCGGTGACCTATCGCGTGCAGGATCGCGGCACGCTTCACCGCCTCGTCACGGGCGGTGAGGGTGCGCCAGGGATCGTCGTCGCCGGCGAACTTGGCGGCGAACCCGGCAAGATCGATCGGGCTCGTCACTTCGAACCCGGCCGGTAGCGCTCGACCGGACGAGCAAAGGCCGCAAGCTCGTGTCTCGCGATCGTGAAGCCTGCTGGGTCATCGGAAACGGCGCCGAGCTGCGTCCGGTAGACGCGGATCAGGGACCGTTTCACCGAAACTCCCCCGGGCACAGCGATGCGCCATGCCGGTCCGGACCTGTCCGGGCGAGGCGGCCACACGCGGTAGGTCAGCCGACCGGCGCCACCCGGGCATCGGGCGACGGCCGCTGCTACGGCGCGGTGATCGGGATGGTCGTCATCGCAGGCCGGTCCGACGATGAGATCGAGATCCCGGCATCGTGCGACCTGGCGGCGCAGCGCGCGATAACAGCGTCCCGGGATCGAGGGCAACTGGCCATCGGGCAAATTGAGGAACGAGACGTCGCCAGCAACGATGCCGAGACGACGTAGCGCATGAAGGCTCTCACGCTGGCGCGCCGCGACCAGTCGCGCTCTCGGCCATTGTCGGCTGCCCCGGTGAGACGCGGCACCATCGGTCACGACCGCAACCCGGACCCGAGCTCCATGGCGGCGAAGCCGCGCAATGAGGCCTGCCGCGCCGATGACCTCGTCATCCGGGTGCGGGGCGATCACCAGCGCGACACGTACGTTTCGCAGCGGGATCCTCACAGAATGGGGTCGAGGATGTGCTCGGCGACAGCCTGGCCGACGCGAAAGCGATGCGCGTCGGGCGCAGGCTGGCGCAGGTACACCATGAGATCGGCGATCTTTGCCGCCAGCGGATGCGACAGGAACAATCCCGGCAGCCCCACCGCCTCCTGCGCGATCGTGAGGGCGCGCTCGGCAGAGCCGGCGATCGATAGCCGCGCAGCGGACACCCGGGCGAGGCGTTCCGCATCCGTCCCGCTGAACCAGGCGCCCGCCGTGTCGCGGATGCTCGCCGCTGCACCCTGGGCAAGCAGGAACAGGTCGGCGAGGCGCGATGCCTGGAACGGATCGGAAGCGCGCTCGTGGGTGGTCAGGTGGTCACGCACTGCATCGAGCAGGCCGGCGATGCCGCCGGCATGAACCGCGGCGAAGCGCAGCGCGCCTCCGCTGAAGAACGGCTCCCGCGCATAGCTGCCGGACTCGCCGATACGGCTGTCTTCACCGATCACAGAGCCGGACCAGCGCACCAGATGTGTCTCCGAGCGCTGCATGCCGATCGTCTGCCACCACTCCCGATCGATGGCAGGCGGATCGGCCTCGAGGTCGAGCAGGAGCAGCTGCGGTCCGCGTTCGCTATTCGCGGTTACCAGCGCGTGAGTCAGTATCCCCGCCCCCGATGCATAGCCCTTGCCGCCGGTCAGCCGTCCGCCGGTAAGCACCAGCGGCTCACCCGGCAGGCCCGCATTCCAAACACCCAACGTCGCTCCCGCAGCGATGCGCGCCCGCAACGCAGCGACTTGGGACGACGTGCCGTATCGAAACACGATCTGCACCGCATCGACATGCCCCTCAAGCAGGCGCCCGATGGGGAGATCCCGGCGTCCCGCAGCGTAAAGAGGGCGGAGCAGGTCCAGATATGCCTTGGGCGTCGTCGGATCGCCGGCGGGATCGGTCGCCCACCCCGCCGCGACGATCCCATGACGCAGGCTCAACGGCGTCGACCCCGAGGCCTGGCTGGCCGACACCATCAGACGCATCGCAGACCATCCGGCCCGCCGGGTCGCTGAACTGCTGCCGTGGAACTACCGGCCCGCTTGATGTGACGCCGTCACCGGACGCTTACGGCTTAGATAGAGGCAGACCAGGTGTGGCAGACTGCGTCGATCGGGACGGTAATCTCCACGAGGCATCAGCTAGAGCATGGGAACGGCACCTATTCGATGAACGAACCGAGCCTGCATCGAACACAGTTGCGTCCGTAACGCCATCATCCATCGCCACGGGCTCCAGACATTTTTCGAGTAATGAGTACACCTCTCTAGAGGCGTGACTCGCTTAACCATCGCCAGCTGCTGGAGCTCACGGCAACATTCCGCCTGCCGAAGCGGTAGATGGATATCACGCTACCCCAGACAATATTGACCTGCTCCCCCTTTTCAGGCCGCTGATAACTTAGCTTCGGTGTCCATATGCCCCTGGCGGGGGCGGTTCGTAAACTCGGCGGGTGCCAACCCGCCAAGGCTGCTGTGCGGACGCACGGTGTTGTAGTCCGTCCGCCATGCCTCGATGATCCGTCTCGCCGCAGCCAGCGATGGGAACAGGTGCTCGTTCAGGCACTCGTCGCGCAAGCGACCGTTGAACGATTCTACAAAGCCGTTCTGCTGCGGCTTGCCGGGCGCGATATAATGCCACTCGACGCCGGTATCCTGACACCAGGCGAGCACGGCATGACTGGTCAGTTCGGTGCCGTAGCACATTGGGAAGCGCTGGTTTGGGAGCCGCTATGGCCCTGATGAAGACAAGGCCGCGTAGCGGCCGCAGGCTTCATCAGGGCCTTGGCGGCTCCCGTTCCGACGCTTCCCGATGTGCTATGGGCCGGAGTTCATCTCGAAGACGCTGCTCGCCGCGCACAGCATCGCCGTCGCGCGCGATGCGTGGATCGGGCGCGACTATCCGCCGGTGCTGTGGCTGGTGCCGACCACGACGATCCGCCGGCAGACCGTGGATGCGCTGAACAACCCGCGCCATCCCTATCGCCAGGCACTGGCCGCAGTCTTCGGCGAGCCGGTGCGGGTGTTCGACATCGCCGATTTCACCCGGCTGACCACCGCCGACCTGTCGCGCCACCTGTGCGTGTTCGTCGCCACCATCCAGACTTTGCGCGTGGAGAATACGGAAGGGCGCAAGGTCTATCCGCATCAAGCTCCCAAAATCGCTCTTCGGACACACGCCAGTAGTTACCACCCGGGGGACCTTCGATGACCCGGCCGGACGGACCCACGATCCGGTACTTGCCCTTGCTGTAGAAATTGCGTGCAGATAGGTCGCTTGTTTTCCAGGGGCCTCGCGGATCATCGTCCAAGTTCCTATACGCCCTATCCTGCTTTTCTGACCGGGGCATAAGGTTCGGCAGCCATACGCCGCTACTCCGCGCGTAGACTAAGATATAGTCGTGATCCTCCGAGAAGTGGCGAGCTGTTGACTTAGGTGAGTAGTTCTTGCGCCAGATCATAGTAGACAGAAAAGAGGCGCGCCCGAACACCTCGTCCATGATGACTTTCAGGTAGTGCCTCTCATTGTCGTCGATCGACACCCAAATGCTGCCGTCCTCGCTCAGCAGCTCGCGCAGCAGCTCCAGCCGCGGCCAGATCATCGCCAGCCATTGGCTGTGCTCCAGATTGTCGTCGTAATGCTCGAACGCGCTGCGGGTATTGTATGGCGGATCGATATAGATGCACTTCACTTGCCCGCGATAATAGGGCAGCAGGCTCTTGAGCGCCTCCAGATTGTCTCCGTGGATCAGCATGTTGCCGCTGCCGGGCGCACCCGCGGAAAGCGCCGCGTCGCGCTCCAGCAGGCGGTACGGTACGGCATCGGCCGCCTTCACGTCGCGGTCGCGTGTCAGCCAGTGCAGGATCAGCATTGTTTCCCCTTCAGCCGCTTTCTTGCCGTCCTGAATGAAATCTGGCAAGGTCGCGCGTGAAAAGGTTCAAGGGGCTTTGTCTTGACGCAGGATGGTGCAGTGCTGACGCAGATCGGCGACCTAGCCGATGCCGGCGAGCGGATGATCGAGCGCCTCCGACGCAAGGCGTTTCTGCCCGAGAGCCGCAAGGGCCTCAATGTGCGCTTCGGCATCGCCGAGGCGGCGCAGTTGCTCGGCTGCTCCACCAACCGCATCCGCATGGCGGAGGATGACGGGCGGCTCCCCCCTGCCCCGGCTTCCGAAAGCGGACGCCGGCTGGGCTACACGGTCGAGGAGATGCTGCGGATGCGCGAGGTGCTGGGCGCCTCCCCTGCCCGCGCGCCGCTCGACGTGCCGGCGATCATCGCGGTGCAGAACTTCAAGGGCGGCGTCGGCAAGTCGACCGTTACCACGCACCTCGCGCACTATTTCGCGGTGCAGGGCTATCGCGTGCTGGTGGTCGATTGCGACAGCCAGGCGACGACGACGACGCTGTTCGGCTTCAACCCGCACTTCAACATCAAGCGCGACGAGACGCTCTACCCCTATCTCTCGATCGACCCGACCCAGGCGGACCTGCTCTACGCGGTGAAGCGGACGCCATGGCCGAACGTGGACCTGATCCCGTCCAACCTCGAGCTGTTCGACGTGGAGTATGAGCTCGCCGCGGCGGGCAGCGACGGCGGATCGGTACTGGCGGCACGCTTCCGTAAGCTGAAGCGCGGTTTGTCGGATCTCGCGCGCGACTATGACATCGTTCTGCTCGACCCGCCCCCTGCCCTCGGCACGATCAGCCTGGCAGTGATGCAGGCGGCAAACGCTCTGCTGGTGCCGCTGGCGGCGACGACGCCGGATTTCTGCTCGACCGTGCAGTTCCTGTCGATGATGGATCAGGTGCTGCACCAGCTGACCGGGGCCGGCATCGAGGTCGATTACCAATTTGTCCGGCTGATCTGCTCCAAGTTCGACGGCAACGATCCCAGCCACGCCATGGTGCGCGCGATCATGGAGCAGAGCTTCGGCCCTGCCCTCCTTCCCGTTCCGATCCTGGAGTCGGCCGAGATCAGCCACGCGGCGATGCGAATGATGACCGTGTATGAGCTGGAAAAGCCGATCGGCACGCCCAAGACGCACAAGCGCAGCCGCGCCAATCTGGACGAGGCGCTTAGGCAGGTGGAGCAGCTGGTCCGCCAGGGCTGGGGGCGGGTCGAACCGGCTAGCGAGGAGGCGGTTATTCATGCCGCGGCCTAACCTTTCCTATTGCACAATGTTCTGCTTACGTTCTGCGAGGGAGGTGCGGCATGGCGCGTAAGCAATCGGACTATCTGGCGGCGCTGCTCGCGGACGACACGGCCGAGCGAGGCGAGGCCCCCTCCCCTGCACCAGCGCGCGAGGCTCAACCGGAGCGCCCACGGGCCACTACGCTGCTCGGTCGCGAGTCTGCGCTTGCGCGCGTGGCGAGCGGCGAGGTGCGGCAGGTCACGCAACTCCTTCTCGATCCTGCCCGCGTGCGCATCTGGCCCGGCAACGCTCGCACGTACGCGCACCTCTCAGAGGAGAATTGCCGCGAGCTGATCGACTCGATCGTCGCCGAGGGCGGGCAGAAGGTGCCCGCGGTGGTACGGCGCGTCGACGGCGATGCCGATTATGAGTTCGAAGTGATCGCCGGCACGCGGCGGCACTGGTCGATCAGCTGGCTGCGCTCGCACAGTTATCCTGACATGCAGTTCGTGGCACAGGTCGCCAGCCTCGACGACGAGGCCGCGTTCCGGCTCGCGGATCTCGAGAACCGCGCGCGCGCCGACGTGTCCGACCTAGAGCGGGCGCGCAATTACCTCGACGCGCTGAAGGCACACTACGGCAACCACCAGACGCGGATGGCCGAGCGGCTGAAGCTCTCAAAGGGCTGGCTGTCCAAGATGCTCAAGGTCGCAACGATCCCCGAGGTGGTGATCTCAGCTTTCGCGTCCCCGGGCGACGTGCAGCTGAAGCCGGCCTATTCGCTCGCCCAGGCGCTCGACGACAAGAATACGGGCAAGGCGATCACCGCCATGGCGCGGCAGGTCGCCAAGGAACAGGCGGCGCGGCGCGAAGCGGGTGACCTTCCCTACCCTGCCGCGGACGTGCTGCGGCGGCTGCTCGACGCGCCGAAGCCCATGGCGGGCGAGGAGAAGCCAGAGCCGTACCGCTACGCCACCAAGTACGGTCGCACGGCCTTGACGGTGCAATCGGCCAACCGGCAGGGCGTGACGATCCGCTTGCACGCGGGATCGGGCGCCGACACGGACGAGCTTGTGACCGCCTTGCGCGACGCGCTCGCCCACCTCGAGGCAACCGGGAAGGGACTCCAGCGCTGATGTTTCCCCGGGGAAACACGCAGGGGCAGAGCATCGGTTTTGTAAACCGCTGGTCGATGTTTCCCCGGGGAAACATCGCGTGACGCGCGCGCGCCGCGAGGCGGTTTCCGAACAGTTCGAGCTGTTCCTACCCTATCTCGCCGACCTGCCCTTGCGTGACCAGCGCGAGATGATGGAGCGGCCATTCTTCAGCCTAGCCAAGTCGAAGCGGGTGAAGCCGATTGACTACCGATCGCCGGACGGCAAGCTGTGGGTCCACGTCTCGGCCAATCCTGATTACGGCATGGCGACGATCTGGGACGCGGACATCCTGATCTACTGCGCCTCGATGCTCGCCGACATGGCGCGCCGCGGCGTCAACGACGTGCCGCGCAAGCTCCACCTGATGCCCTACGACCTGCTGCGCGCGATCGGGCGGCAGCCGACCGGGCGCGCCTACGAGCTGCTCGGCCAGGCACTCGACCGGCTCGTGTCGACCACGGTCAAGACCAACATTCGCGCAGAGAACCGCCGTGAGGCGACGTTCAGCTGGCTCGATGGCTGGACGCAGCTGGTCGACGAGAAGACCGAGCGCTCGCGCGGTATGACCATCGAGCTATCGAACTGGTTCTGGGAGGGCGTGATGATGACCGGCGGCGTGCTGTCGATCGACCGCGCCTATTTCGACATCACCGGCGGGCGCGAGCGCTGGCTGTACAAGGTCGCGCGCAAACACGCGGGCGGCGCCGGCGAGACTGGCTTTGCCATCTCCATGCCGACGCTGTTCGAGAAGTCGGGCGCCGAGGGGCAGTACCGCCGCTTCAAGTTCGAGATCGCCAAGATCGCCGAGCGCGACGAGCTGCCCGGCTATGCGCTGTTGATTGAGCAGCCAGAGGGCAAGCGCGAGCCCGCGCTGCGCATGCGTCGGAGAAGCGAGGGCGAAACGAAGGCACTGCTGTCAGCCAAAACGACGAAAGCAGGCAAGGCATCCTCCCCCGCACCGCAGCCCGATGCCGTTGCGGAGCCTGCGGCCGAACCCGGCGTCGATGCCGCAGCGCTGATCCGCCGCAGCGTGAAAAGCCTTTCCACCCGCTCGACCTTCGGCGAGATCACCGACGCCACGCTGGCAACGCTGCGCGCCGAATGCCCGGGCTGGGACTATCAAACACTCCACGCAGACTTCCGCACCTGGATCGAAGCGGACGCAGGCCGAACCCCGGTGAGCTACCAGAACGCCTTCATCGGCTATGTCCGGCGCTTTGATGCAAAGAACCGACATACGCTGCGGTAACGAGGTCACCTCCGAGTCATGGCTACCGAGTGGGACGGCGTCGGCAAGCGCGGAGTTCTGCGTCCGAACATCGAGCAGCAACGCGATATTTGGCAAACGCGGCACGGAGCTACAACTGAACGACGGTTGTTGAAATGGCCCGGACAATGCCGGCGCTCGCCAACACTTCTTGGCCGGGCGGCACATCCGGCTTCGCGCCGCTGCATCAGGTGGCGCATGGCTATGGACCGTCATCCGTAACGATGGCTCTGATCACACGGGGCGCTTGGCGGAGCCTGCGCGAACTTTCACGCCGTCATCCGTGGCCGCGTCGGTGATCTGGAGGCAAAAAGCGGACTCCGCCTGCCACGACTGGCACCCATGCTAGAGACCTCCGGGGATTGATAGTTCCCGGTGCCCGGAATGTACGGTGGTTTCCGCTACAGCCTGGATTTGCAGGGCGCCGAACTGATCCTGGTGGGCGAGAGCTGTTGCCGCGTCGTGGAGGTATCCAAAGAGCGGCAAGAGGTCGACGTCCATTGCAGCAGACTGGTCCCGCAAAAGCCGCGTTCCACGGGCATCGAGATTATCCGCAAGGACGATGGCGTTCCGGATGTATCGCGTGGCGAGTGACTGATCCTCCCTACGGCCTCGTCGCGCACCGCAGACCCGGACAATTTGAACGTCGCCGGCGCAACGCCATCACAAACTGATTCAATCAGAGCGCTCATTTCCCACCCGTCCGTCGATCATCGATACTCCGGGAACGCTCATCGACACTCCCGGAACGGCGAGGCGATACATCGGGAACGCGAGCATTGATCCTTCAGGAACGCTGCAACGATACTCCGGGAACGCACCTTCCATAACGAATCGTGGAAAGTCGCTGACTTGAGCAGCTACAGCGGCACCCTTAACCTCTTAACCTCTCATTGAACCCTCTAACCCCGCGAGATGCTTTTCTTTGAATTTTGGAGATTCAGAAAGGCAGGCTCTGGCGTCGCATTTCACCCCCAGTGCCGTGCGCTAGCGTAAATCGTCAGGACCGGGCAGCGACTTGCTCGATCCAGGCCCCAGTCAGTGCAGTGGCGCGGTGACGAAGGACGGGTGGGGTGATATCGGCGTCTTCAACGAACCGTGTCCATGACTCGCAGCTCGTCGATCGCACCGGCGCGACCAACTAAGCGGATGCCGGCTATTCAGTTGGTCTTTCATCAACCCTCTTACCAACTGCAATCTCGAGAGCTTGCTTCAGCAACATGACCGGATCGACTCCGATAGCCAATGCCACGGCAACATACTCGTCAACGCCAAGCAGTCGCTCGCCGGTTTCATACCGCGACACGTAAGCCTGTTGCCAACTAAGCCGCCCAGCGAGATCGACCTGCCGCAGCTTCGCATCCCGGCGTGCCTTTGTGAGCAGGTGCACGATGCGACCATGCAGGTCAGACGAGGCAGGAGAACGCATTTCAGGCATCTACCATTTGCCTAGTATACGTAAAGCGTATATCGCGTGACTAGCTTTTTGCGAGCGTGATCCGATGGAAAACGACCGAAATGCTAAAAGATGTGCATCGGCGGACAGGAAAGAGTCCGTGCCGGTGCTGGATCGCTTCGTCGCTCGCCTGGAGGTCAGCCGGACCTACCCATGTCCGGTCGTCAGCATCCTAACCTTCTGGGCCGGGCTGATCGCGCTCACCGTCGTCGACAAGGTGACCGGAACGACGCCTGTGGTGGCGAGCCGCCTCTATGCGGTCGCGTGGGCGCTGGTAGTAGGCCTGGAACTCGGCCGCGATGTTTGGGTCCAACGGCACCGATATGCGTCACCTCGCTGGCTACAAGCTGTGGATGCGGCCGTGGGCCACGAGGTGACCGTCCATGCGCTGGCCGCGCTGATCAGGCAGCATGAGCACGAGTTGGATTACGTGGTCACCCGCTCCGATCTGAGAATCGAGGTTCAGGCAGAGCGAGTCCGACGGAGGGAAGCTGCTCGGCGAGCGGAAGGGTTTCGTCTTGTCGAAGCACCGGTGATCGATGCCGCCCAGGTCGCGCGCGACGAGGAACGACGCCGTCGAGCTCGCGAGCGGCGTGCCGCCAGGCAGGGCAGGGCGCCTGCGTGACCGGCTCTAAGCCGGAAACAGGCGGGGATCTGGTCGGCGTGACGATCTTCGGCGGGATCGCGCACTTTCCCAGCCGGGCTGGCGAGCGGGTTCGCCATCTCGCCGATCTCGATCCGACACTGGTCGCCGAGCTGCTCACCGCGGCCGAGGCGAGTGATTTGTTCACCTGCCCGGATCTGAATGGGGCTGCATCATTCCGCCCTGACGCTCGCACGTACAGCATCCGCCTCGTCCATGGCGGTCACTCGCGGCTGCTGACGGTGCCTGAGCCGTTCGAGGCACCGGAGCTGGCGCAACTGGTCCGGACCGTGCGCCGCTGTAGGGCAGGGGAGCGAGCAACCTTCCCGTTTTCCCCGTGCCAATGACGTGATAGCATCCGCGCGCCGCCCGGTCAGTCCTGGCGGTGAGGCGTAGGAACCTCAGAGTCTCTCGGCCGGTCGACATGTTTGTCGGCCGGGTGGCTGTCGCGCATGTCCAGGGCTCCGCCTAAAGTCTCTAGCTGCTGCCCCTCGGTGTGAGGAATATCCCGACTTTTTCCGCTACCTCATGATCTGCTCCTTGTCGGATCTTTGCAAGATCATCCGTCATCGCTCCCGGAGTGCAACAGTCTCTTCGCGGTCGGGCGCGTGGCGTGGCCTTTAGGCCTGTCGCCTGCCGCATTATGGGCATTTACGTGCAAAGGGTGGAGCTTCAACAAGCATCACGAGGTTGTCGCCACCTCACCTTTAGGCCCGAAGTCTCCTGTCCCTCCGCCTCCCGGGAGGATGGTTTCGCCGCTCTTGTGCGGACGAACCTGGTGTGACCCTGAAATTGTCTATGCGCTGGCGCGTGCCCGCATCAGGTCGCGGTGCGGCCCCACGTCGGCGGCCTTGGCCATGAAATGGGTGCAGTCGCGCCACAGGCTGAACATCACGATCGCCAGCTTGCGGGCGAGCGCGACCTTGGCCTTGTTGAAGCCGACGCGCTTGCTGAGCTTCATGCCCCAGTCCTTGAGCGTGCTGAACGACCTGGTGTTCGCCAGCATGACCGTCGCGGCGCCGACCAGATGCGTGCGGGTGAGCTGGTTGCCCATCTTGCTGATCCCGCCGTGCGTCAGGCTCTCGCCCGACTGGTAGACGCGCGGCGTCAGGCCGAGATAGGCCGCGACATCGTCGACATGCCGGAACCGGGTCGGGTCCTCGATCGCGCTGTAGAAGGACAGCGCCGTGATTGTGCCGATGCCGGGGATCTCCATGAACCGCTTGCACACCGGATGGGACGCGGCGAGCAGGTCCAGCTCGCGCTCGATCCGCCCGGCCTCGATGTAGAAGCGCTCGCACAGGTCGAGAAGCGGGATGATGCGCGGGCGCAGGTCGACGCCTTCGGTGTCGGCGATGAGGCACAGCTGGTCGATGGCCCGTTCGCGGAACGTCGCCGGGCTGTCGCTGCCGGGTTCGATCCGTCCGCCATAGACCCGGACCAGACCGCGGATCATCGCCTCGGTTTCGCGCCGCTGCTTGACCAGGCGGTCGCGCATGATCAGCGACGCCCGGACCTCGAAACACAGGTTCGACTTGACGTAGACCTCGGTCAGATAGTCGCGGCCGCTGCGCGTGATCTCGGCGATGCCGCGCGCGTCGTTGGTGTCGGTCTTGTTGCGCTTCACCGACAGCACCCGGTGGACCTGTAGCGCATCGAGCACCGCCACCTGGAAGCCCTGCTCGCGCAGCTTGCCCGCCAGGTGCGGCGACAAACCGCCCGTCTCCATGCCGATCAGCGTCACATGCGACTTGAAGTTGCGGCGCAGGTAGCGGCCGATCTCGGTCGCGTGGCTCTTCATCGACACCTGGTGGACCACTGCGCCGTCGACATCGACCACGCAAACCGCCGTGCTCTTGAACCCGATATCCAGCCCCACCCAGAACCGCGCTGACGCCGGATCCGCCTCCGCCCGCGCCATCGCCGCGACATAGGCCGGCGCCACGATCTTCTTCGACATGACTTGCTCCCTTCCCGTCACCGTTGGTCGAAAAAGGATACGCCTCTCGCCGTCGCCTGGGCAGCAGCTAACCCACAAGCGGCAGCGCTCGCGCGAGAGCCCGGGTTCCTAACACCCGGCTTACGGGCCGGAGAACGCCTCCAGACGACGAGGAGGCAGTTATGGCAGGGCAGGGTGCATTTCAGGCCTTAGCGGCGCTCACAGCGGCTCTGGCGGGCATTCCGGCCATGGCGCAGCAGTCACCCGGTATTGCCGGCTTCCTCATCACCATCGGCGGCGATACCGACATGAAGACGAGCGGGTCGCTTCGGACCCGCCCGTCGCCGCAGGTCTTTCCGCTGCTCGACGACGCCGACGAGATCATCGGCTACCGCTTCTTCTCCGAAAAGATCACCGCCAACGGCTCGGCGACGGCCGAGCGCGCCCGCGATGCATTCGCGCAGGAATGCGCCGCCAAGGGCGGTCGGATCGAACCGGAAGACGGCGACGCGGCGCGCACCTTCCGTGATCGCGCGCTCGGTCGCAGGTTGCCGCCCCGGGGCGAGTCCAAGCACTTCTGGTCCGGCAGCTCGGCGGTGTGCTCGCGCGGCGCCGACCAGGTGCTCGGCGGCTTCGTCGCGATCACCTACGATACGACCGAAGTCGCTACCAAAGGCGACCTCGGCAGCCGGCTGATGAGCCGCGTGTCGATGGTCCCGACCCGCACCGCGGTCTACGCCTACCGCCCCGACCAGATCCGTTCGGCGGCATGGTTCCAGCGCGCGCAGGACAGCTACGTCGCCGATCGCGAGGCCGAGCAGAAGCACCGCGAGACGTTTCGGCGTGAGCTCGCGATCGGCACCGTAACCAACTGCGGCACGGTCATCCAGATCCGCGGACCCATGGTCGAGATCGCGGTGCCTGCGACCAGGCTGACGCCCAACGGCAAGTCCACCTTCTGGTCGCGGCGCGACGCGCTGGCACCGACCTTCTCGACGCCCTGCACTTACGGACTCTGAGGGGTCGATCCGCCCAATTCGCATACGACTGAGACACTGAATGGAGCTCCATCATGACCCTCGACCTGAGCGACTTTAAACCGACGCCTCTGCCCTCCCATGAGACCCCGCCCTATGCGTCGGCGGACCCTTCTACGGACCTGCGGCTGATCTTTGCCGGCACCGACTGGAGCGAGCCCGGACATGGCGGTTATCCGACCCGAACCGCGGCGGGAGATTGGATGATCCGGGTCAAGCTGGACCTGCCTTACCCCATGCTCGCGAGCCTCGAAGCGAAGGCCGGGTCGCATGACATTGGCGAGCTCATCCGGGCCGCTCTCGTGATCGCTGGGTATGGCTCCGAATCCGACATCGTGGGCGCCAAGTCCGACCGCTACGTAACCCGCGATGAGCAGCGTGAACGGCTCGGAATGCCTGCGACGATGACGAGTTCGGAAGACGCCGGATGACCCATCAGTCCGGACACGAACGGCTGCGCTATGAAGCGGTTCTGAAGCCTCTCGAGTGGGAGCAGCGGATGCTTGTCGACGGTCGGCACGACCTGCGCCGGATCGTGACTGCGATGGCCTCCGACGGCATCGCGATCAGCGAGGAAGTGGCGCTCAAAGCCTGGCATCGGTTTTCCGAAGAAGAGCATTGCGCGACCTGGTACGGCCTAGGCAGTGACGACGAGATCCGGCGCAACCTGATGCCGCATCTGACGTTGAGACCCGTCGCCGAGCAGGACCGCTGACTGGCGTCCGTGACCTCCCGACAGACTGGATCACGCGACCCGATGAGCGAAGTCGAGCACCGGTATACCAGGACGGCTTTGGCCCTGATGCGCATGGCCATGGCGCTGCTCGATCGGGCAGGATGCACCCTTGCCGCCGCCCGGCTTCAGCACGCGATCGACACGGTCGAAGCCGTCCCGGGGAACGCGGCGATGCCGCTTCATTCAACTGAGTCGCCGGGTGCTGAATCCGACCATCATGACCATCAGCGTGGTGCTGGAATAGGGGAGGGTACAAGCTCATGACGAACGCCGTCACCCTTGGTATCTCGGGCTGGTTCACTGCGCACGGAACCCTCTACCATGAGGAGGGTCGCAGGCTCGACGAAATCACGCCGGAGGACTGGTTCAATCTCGTCGCTCATGCCGATGCGATCGACTTCTTTACGCGGCCCGACCCGGCGTTGCCGGCAGCCGACGCCCGCATCTTCCACCTCACCATCACCGCCGGCGAGCGGTCGCGCGAGCTGGCGATCAACGACCCGTTCGAAGCGCCGGAGTTGGCCTTGCTCATCCGGTTAGCGCGCCGCGCCATGCGGGATCGATTGGTGCAAAGGGTTGAAGCGATGGACGGGGAGACCCTCGCGGCCTTACGGGCAGTCTCGACAAGGTGAGCCGGTACTGATCCGACTGGCCGGCTTGTACGCCGGCCTGGTTGCCCCGCCGGACGCCGGATCAGCCCCGAACAGCCGAACAGCAGCAACATCCAGCGACCTGAGAAGTAGGGGTTAGGGGGCACACGCGATGCACCCCGAAGGGGTGCAGAAAAGGGCAGATTTGCGTCGTTCCGGCCGCATGGTCCTATGCGGATACTGCGCCCGGACCATCTGGTCCGTCCTGGTCCACAGAGCGGATAGGGCAAGGAAACCCGCAGTTTTTGCTTGCGCTGCTCTGCACTTCCTCCTTGCGCGCTCCGTAGGCGCAATGCACACTCGCTACCGGGCAGAAGGGGTGTCCGCATGGCGCGCGTACCGATCACGGTGTACCTGCAACCCGACCAGCTCGCCGGCATTGAGCGCCGCGCGGGCCAGGTCGGCAAGACGCGCAGCGCCTGGGTAGCGGACACGCTGGTGCGCTCACTCGAAGACGAGCTGCTGCCGCTGGACGAGATCCTTCTCGACCAGCTGACCAAGGTCCGTGCCGGCCTGGAGGTCGTCGCGGAAGCGCAGGTCGGGCGTGGCCCCGACAGCAAGAAGGGTCTTGCCGAGTTGCGGCAACGACGGGCCGAGCTGGCGACCCGCATGCTGGCCGAAGCGCGTTCGAGACTGCGGCGATGACCGACGCTGGTCGCAGGCGCATCGACGTCTCGAGTGACGTCCACAGCCGGCTGGACGCCGAGTCCAAGCGGCGCAACATCCCCATCCGTGATCTCGTGGAACAGGCGGTCACCACCATGTTCGACAGGGAGGCCCAAGCGGCCTTGTCCGTGCGTCAACAGCGCGAGCGCCGCCATGCCGATCGGATGGAGGAACAGACCGCTCAAATCGGCGAGGTTACCCGTCGCGTCTCGGCCCTGATCGCCCAACAATCGAAGGACCTACCCGGCGCCTTGAACGCAGGTTTCGACGCGATCAAGACCACCATCAAGGAGACCGGCGGGACCGGACATCTCCGCGATTTGATCGCGAAGTTCCAGACCGACTTCACGGTCCTGTTCAAGGAAGCGCAGGGTGCTCTCGCCGTCTCCGTTGGCAATGTCACTAAAGCCGTCGAGGAGCAGGCAAAGGGCTTCGGAAAGCAGCTCGACCGGATTGAGAAGCGTCAGTCGGATACGCGTACAAAGCTTGGCGTAGGTGCCGCCCTTGGCATCGCTGGACTTGTTCTGATCTGTCTGCTGTTCGCCAATACCGCACCTACCCGCTGGCTCTCAATTCGTCTCCTGGGTGAAAGTGACGCGGTACCTGCGGCATGGAGCTTGGCAGGCGATGGGCGCACGACTGGCGAGCTCATGGCGGAGACAAAAGGCCTTCTCGCCAGTGACACATTTCGGGTCCGGTACGCCGAGTGCGCGGCCCATGCTAAGCGCATGAAGAAGCCGTTTCCCTGCCGGCTCACCTTTCCGCCTCTGGAAAGCAAGACGCCGTGACCGTTCGCCCAAACTCGATCGCCGGCGGCGGGGATGCGGCGAGCTATTACGCGGCCGACAACTACTACACCGGCGAGCAGGCGGGACCGTCAGAATGGGGCGGGGGAGGGGCCGAGGAACTCGGTCTGTCCGGCACCGTGGATGCCGGAACATTCTCCGAGGTGCTGGACGGCAAACTGCCCAACGGGGCCGTCATTGCAAGAGGCGGCAACGGCGAGCGAGCGCCGGGTTTCGAGCTGACGTTCAGCGCGCCGAAGTCAGTGTCGCTGGTCGCCTTGATCGGACGCGATGAGCGGGTCATGCCGGCATTTGCCGAAGCTATTCGGAGCACCATGGCGTGGGCCGAGGAGCGGTTCGGGGAGGTGCGGTCAGGCAAGGCCGGCGCGGTGATCGAGCCCGGTCGCCTGGTGTACGCGATCTTTCACCATGACCTGAGCCGAAAGCTCGATCCGCAGGCACATGCCCATGTCGTCGTGGCGAACGCCGCGCAACGCGGCGACGGCCGCTGGGTCGCCCTGCACAATCCGGCCCTGTGGAAGCACTCTAGCACCATCGGTGCCGTCTTCCACGCCGACTTCCGTGCCCGGTTGGAGCAGCTCGGCTACCGGACCGAGATCACCGGCAAGCACGGCCAATTCGAGATCAGCGGTATACCGCGTGCCGCAATCGATGCGTTTAGCGCCCGGCGCGAACAGATCCTCAGCCGGGCGGCTGAGCTCGGCGCCTCCGGCCCCAAGGCGATGGAGACGATCGCGGTCAGTACCCGCGATGCCAAACAGGCGGGCGATGCCACGGTTGCCCGCGCCATGTGGGCCGAGAAGGCCGAGGTACATGGTGCCGCCATCTCCGCCGTCGTGGACGCCGCGCGAGGAGTCGAGCGGCCGCGGTCGGTATTGAGCACTGTGCGTGCCTGGGGTGCCGCTTTGCTCGAGCGCATCACCCATGCCTTCGGACCACGACCCGAGCCGCTGCTCCACGGCACGGATGCGGTGCGCCGGAGCGGCGAACTGGCGAGCGGCTACGCGGTCGCGGCCGGCGTTCGGCACCTCGGCGAGCGAGAAGCGAGCTTCACCTACGCGGACCTGCTGAAGAGCAGCCTCGATCTGGCCGAGAAGGGCGCGACGGTGCGCGGTATCGAGGCGCGCATCGAGCGGCTGCGCGAGGCGGGTGTCCTCATCTCGGGGCCGCGTGGCAGCCTGCACGCAGACCGGCTCACGACCCGCGACATGCTGGTGACGGAAAAGGCGCTGGTTGCGGCCGCGCATGGCGGGGTGGGGCAGGGGACACCCATCCTCGATGCGGCCTCGGTCGACACCGCACTCGACCGCGCGGCCGATCGGCGCGAGGTCACACTTTCCGCTGAACAGCGCGTTGCGGCGCACGCCATGCTGTCCGGCACCAACCGCATCCAGGTCGTCCAAGGCGATGCCGGCACCGGCAAGTCGTTCCTCTTCGAACTCGTACGGGAGATTGGCGCGGAAGTAGGGGCGCGGATGCTGGTACTGGTCCCGCAGAACAAGTTGTTGGATGACCTGACCGGACGGGGGCTGGAGGTGCGCTCGCTCGCATCCGTGCTGAAGGAGCATGGTAGCCGCGCCGGCCCGGCCAAGCCGAACGAGCAACTTTCGGCGCTGATGAAGGGCAAGGTTGTGGTGCTGGAGGAGGCCTCCATGGTGTCCTCGCGTCAGCTTGCCGGGCTGTTCGAGGTCGCCCGGAACGGCGACGTCGCCAAGTTGGTCTTGGTAGGCGATGTGAAGCAAATCCCGGCGGTTGAGGCGGGGCGACCCTTCGCGCTGCTGCAGGAGGCGGGAGCTCCGACGGTGCGGCTCACCGAGAACCGGCGCCAAAAGACCGATGTGCTCCGTGATGCCGCTTCCCTTGCGCGCGAGGGCAGGGTCGTTGCCGCCTTCGAACGGCTCGCGGACAAGGTGCAGGAGAGCGCTCATCCGGCGGGAGCGGCCGTCGTCGAGTATCTGAAGCTTTTGCCCGAGGAGCGCGACCGCACCGCCTTGCTCACCTCAGGCCACGTCCTGCGCGAAGCCGTGCTGGAAACGGTCAGGGCCGAGCTGCTTGCTCAGGGCAAGCTTGGCGAGGATGCCGTGAGCCTGCGGAGCTGGGATACGCTGAACCTTACCCGTGAGGAGCTGCGCCAGATCCGGCACTGGGCTGAGGGTATGCGGCTCGACATCTACCGCCACCAGTCAGGGCTTGTGCCGGGATCCTACGAGGTTGGCTTGATCGATCGGGCGAGCGGTATGCTCGAGCTCGCCCGTGACGGTCACACCGGGCTCTTCGATCCCAAGAGCCTCCGATCGGGAGGGGAGGGGGCCGCGCTCTCCGTTCCCGGCGAGATCGAGGTGCGCGAGGGTGATCGCCTGGTCTTTACGGCCAGCGACCTGAAGCGTGGGATGTCGAACGGTGCCGCAGTGACCCTTACTGCGATCGATGGCGACACGCTCCACCTGTCCGGCCGTGACCGGAATCATGTGATCGGGCCCGACGACCCGATGCGCGAGCGGCTTGGCCATGGCGCCGTGATCAACATGCACCGTGCGCAAGGGATGACGGTCGATCGCGCGATCACGGTGATGGACAGCCGCGACAGGCTGCTCAACAGCGAGAGCCTCTACTACGTGCTCCAGACCCGCGCGCGCGAGGACGTGTCGCTGCACACCGACGACAAGAAAGCACTCGCTAGCGCGATCGAGGCGCATCGTGGTGACGTTCCGCACGCAAGCGACGTGGCACCCGAGCTCTCACTTTCCGGCAGGGAGCGGTTCGATCCAGCCACGGGCGAGCTGCCCCGACTGGACGATCCAGGCGCAAGCGATCGTCGCCAGCTGGACGCAATGAGCGCCGCCCTCCGATCCATTGGCAGCGAGCCTACCAAACCAGCCCCGGAGGCTATCCGGCAAGCGCCGGTTCCCGTGAAAGAGCTGATAAAGGAGCCCGAGATCGAAATCGACCACGATTACGACTTCGACATGTGAGGGATCGCAAGGCGATATGGGCGGGCGGACCAGCTTTGTTCTTTTCAATGTTCACTGATTTGCCGGCCTCCAAACCGGACATTGTAGCGGCCCGGTATCACGTGCATAGGACAACGTTAGCGAGGCAAGAGAGTGATCTAGAGGCTGCGGGACATGGCCAAAGAACCGGACATCCAGGCGGTCGCCGACCGGGGCGAGGGCATCGGGGCCATGCAGCCCATGAAGATAGGGGAGGGCGGTTCACGATACCGTGAAGCCGTCGATCTCGCGCTCGAACTGACCGCCAAATCTGCCGCGTTCCGCAGCAGCCTGCCACCCGCCATGCGGATGGGGCTCGCCGACCTCGTCCGGGCGATGAACTGCTACTACAGCAACCTGATCGAGGGGCATGACACTCATCCCGTCGACATCGAACGGGCGCTGAAGAACGATTTCAGCGCCGACCCGGCCAAGCGTGACCTCCAGTTGGAAGCGACCGCGCACATCGCAGTCCAGGGCTGGATTGATGGGGGAGGGCTGGAGGGCCGCGCGACGAGCGTGGAGGGCCTGCGTGAGGTCCATCGGCGCTTCTGCGAGCATCTGCCCGAGTCGATGCTCTGGATCGAACCGGTCGACGGCGGCGAGCGCGTTCCGGTCGAGCCCGGTGCCTTGCGGACCCGCGATGTCCGGGTCGGGCAGCACATTGCGATTAGTCCCGGGGCCGTGCCGCGCTTCCTCGAGCACTTCGCCTGGGCGTATCAGAAGCGCGGCGCAACCGACGCCATCGTATTGCTGGCGGCCGCGCACCACCGGTTCGCTTGGATCCATCCGTTTCTCGACGGCAACGGTCGGGTCGCCCGCCTCATGTCGCATGCCATGCTGCTCGATGCGTTCGACACGGGCGGCGTGTGGTCGATCGCGCGCGGCCTCGGCCGCAACGTGCAGGCCTACAAGCGACACCTTGCCGCCTGCGACCTGGCCCGCCGCAACGACCTCGATGGCAGGGGCACGCTGAGCGAGGAGGAGCTGGCGAGCTTCACAACCTTCTTCCTCAAAACCTGTATCGACCAGGTCGACTTCATGGCCGGCTTGGTCGAGCCCGAGCAGCTGCGCAGTCGCATCCGGCGCTGGGCGGCCGAAGAGACGGATCGGGGAAGGCTGCCGGCCAAGGCCATCCAGGTGATCGACGCAGCGTTGTACCGAGGCGAGCTCCCGCGTGGCGAGGTGGAGAGCATCGTCGGCACCGGCGAACGCCAGGCGCGCCGGGTCACCTCGGCGCTGACGAGCCTCGGCGTGCTGACGGCCGACAGCTCCCGGGCACCTCTCCAGATCGCCTTTCCAGCCAAGCTGGCGGGGAACTGGATGCCGGGGTTGTTTCCGGACGCGGGAAGCCGGCGTTAGCCGCCCGAGCGATCGGCGGTGTGGCGCAAGGCGTAAGGTGATATGGTCCTGGGACCGCGCCAGTGCGGACCAACGTATGGAGGCAGCCTTTCCGTTCTTTAGCCGCACCGACTTTCAAGGTCAGCCCAGCAGCCGCGCCTACCGGCCCTACAAGGCGTTCGAGGCCGTTCTCGACCGTCTTCTCGGCGAGCAGGTGAGAGCGGACGGCGCGTGCGGCGTCGACCTCTGGTGCGCGCTCACCAACACTCGTTGGTTCGGGCCGGATGGAGTGGAGGTCTCCTACGGCTTTCGGCGGGCCGGTCATGCCGTGGCTTGGGTGCGCGAGGAGGGGGACGACCTCACCTGGTATTGCAGCGGCGAGCCGGGGCAGGTCGCGCAGTGGATTGAGGAGGTGCTCGCGGGAGCTGGATGGTCGTGGAGGCGCTTGGAGCCGGACGCCGCAGACACCCGTGAGGTGCCCGACGACAGTCAGCGCCTGCCATAGAGTTCGGGATGCTGCTCGACGAACGAACGGCGGACCTCACGCAGCCGAACGGCTTCCGGTGTTCTCGCTTCCCAGGCAGCCACGGCATGCAGCAGATCATCGTCGCGGCCGAGCACCGCGTCCGCATGGTTGACGATTACGATATTGGGCGTCGCCTCTGGACGGATCGTTAGCAGCCGGTTCATCGCTTCGTCTTCGCTGCCCGGCCCGATCCGGTCCGCGACGACTGCTAGTGCCAGTCCGGCAGAGCGACCGACACCGCGATAGCAGTGGATGA
Organism: Alterirhizorhabdus solaris; assembly: GCF_007785815.1. GTDB lineage: Bacteria > Pseudomonadota > Alphaproteobacteria > Sphingomonadales > Sphingomonadaceae > Alterirhizorhabdus > Alterirhizorhabdus solaris. The sequence goes on from NZ_VNIM01000001.1 coordinate 92,814, forward strand.
CCGGGGAGCCGGCCTCGTGTTCACGCGAAGGTGAGGGCAGTGGCTACCTGATCTTGGCTTGCCACGCGGATGCAGCCATTGTTCCGGTCGACGTTTTCAAAATCGAGCACCAGGTGCAGCGGGTGCGGCTTCCCATAGAAGCGTAGCTGGTCGGAGCGACGGCAGCCGGGACCTGATTGCGAGAACGCCGATTGGGGGTGTGAGCGCCTCGAAACAGCTAGCTACGAAGTGCCCATGGTGACACTCTGCCCAGCGGCAAAGTGTCGCAGCTGACAGAAACGTCGCCGGCCGGCCCGGATGGGATTCACACGATTCGCGTTTCGTGCTTCTCCTGTTCCCATGATCCAGGGTGACTTGTTCTCCGCATCCCCGGCAATCCCGCTGCAGCTTCCCTCCCAGCTACCCCTGGCTGAGGGTCTGCCGTCGATCATCGATGTCATTGCGCAGGTGTCGACCCGGCCGCGCTACGCCTTCATGGTCCTGAATCTGATCGCGCGTGCGGCAGGGCAGGGGGGCAAGGCAGGACCCTACGTCGTCCAGCAGGGGCGGGCCGTTCGGCTGCGCGACTGGTTGTGCGACGCGCTCGCTCCGATGGCAGCCCGCGATCCGAAGCGGGTGGCGCTGGCCGAGCAGGTGAGGGTGGAACTAGCAGAGCAGGGGCAACTGCCCGGAGACCCTGACGCAGCGTCACGATTAGTGGACCAGATAGTGCTGGAGCGGGTGCGCCGCTCCGGCCGGTGTAATGTCAGCCGGGCAGTGTCGGAGCTGGTCCGGGCAGGGCTGGTCCGGCGCCACTATGAGGGCTGGCGCGTGGATCACCACAATCGGGGCGCCCGGCGTGAGGCGGTGTACACGCTGTTGCCTGATACGATGCGTGCATTAGGCAAGGCGTAGAGCTGTATCCGTGCTGGCAATGACAAACCGCAGTCTTCCAATTAACTTATCCTGAATCACGGTCGTATGGCGAGGTGACGCACTTGAGTTTGCCCGTGGCTAGCAGTACCAGTGCGGGACCCGCTGGCAGGGATTGCTTGCCAGGCCAGGAGCCGCTTGAGCGTACGCGCTCGGCGGCTCCTGCTTATCATCTAAGACCGGGCAGTCTCCGCGAGCACACGCAGCCGTCGATCGTTGACATACGAGGGCATGTGCATATATTGTGCATTAATCCAGCGGAGACGCGTTATGGCTACCGCCTTCCTAGTTGACGAGCAACGCGCGACGCGGCTTGCTTCCGGCTTCGTTGCAAGCCTGCAGGAGCCGAAGACCCCTTATATCTCACCCAAGCGCGTCGCGCATGTGTTGGGCGTCCAACTGTCCCGGCTAGCGGAGATCGCCGGCGTCCACCGCAACACGCTCTCCAATCCCGCGTCGGAGCGGCTTCAGGATCGGTTACGGGACATGGTGCGCGTGATCGTGGCTGCAAGCGAGCTGACAGGTGACATCGAGCAGGCGGTCTACTGGTTCAGGAACGAACCGATTGTAACGCTTAAGCGCCAAACGGCTGCCGAGCTTGTTGCCGCAGGGCACAGCGACGCGGTCATGACTCATTTGTCCGAACTGGTTGACGGCGCGAACGGGTAGTCGTGCTCCACATCGCGACCGGCTCCAGGCATTTCTATCGCTGTCTTACGCCGAAATGGGCCTATCTGCCGCTCAGTGGCGCTGGAGCCGCAGGCGCAGGCGGCAGGTTCAATCGCCCTGGGGTCGAAGCCCTGTACCTTTCGGCCGAGCCGGAGACCGCGCTAGCCGAGTACAAGCAAGGCTCCAGCCTGCCACGCCCGGCAACCCTTGCCGCCTATGAGCTAGATCTACACGACGTCGTCGACCTGTCGGCCGGCTACGATTCGGATTATTGGACGCCTCATTGGGCAGATTGGGACTGCGATTGGCGCTGGATCGCGAGGGTTGAGCACAAGGTGCCACCGTCGTGGAAACTTGGCGATGAGGCGATCCGGTCGGGTACTGCGGGTCTGCTGTTTCCGTCAACCCATCAGCCCGGTGGCACAAGCCTCGTGATCTTCAGCGCCAACCTGACCGCTGCTGATCGGCTTGCGGTGCACGACCCTGACGCTATGCTGCCGAGAGATCAGCGCTCGTGGGACCCGTAGAGGCGAGCTGCTCCGAGTTGAGAGGGCAATTAACGCAAAAGCTACGGCGGCAACGAAGTTCGATAACATAGATTATGTTAAGCATCTGAGCGATATTTTCCGCGGGCTCCCGTCACTGCAGCGCCTCCGTCCAATCACTTCAGCCTGGAGCCACCGTCAGCATGCTCCTGTCGGGAAGGCTCTCAAGAAGGTCCGCTTCGGCTCGGTTCGGACCGCTTACGACGCTATTCACGCCTGCAACGCCGGTCCGAGCTTCCCGCATGCCTGCCCTGCCGCGCTGGTTCACGCAGCCCGCTCCTGCAAGCCGCAGGAGGTGCAGGCCGGGAGGTCGGCCATGAGCTCCAAACATTGATTGCGCTCTGATCGAGGAAGGACCGACGGAACAGAACGGAGCGACGAGATTAGAATCCCTCACCGTGCCTGAACGAGGCACGGCAGGACGAGGACGAACCTGATGAACGAGAACAACCTGAAGAAGCTGGTCGCGCAAGGATTGTCCGCGATGCGGGCCGGCAGCGACGTCGCCGCCAAGGCGACCGACGAGATCAACAACGACGCGCGCCACCCGGCGCTGCGATCCGCGCTCGAAGAGGGCAACCGGACTTCCCGCCAATGGGCGGACCGCATCCGTCGCGCCGCCGAGCAGGCGGGCCCGGCCGATCAGCAGGACAACCCTGTGCTCGAAGCGCATTACGAGGTGAGCCGCAGGATCCGCGAAGCGGCACCGGACGATGCCTCACGCGACCTCGGCATCATCGCCAGCGGGCAGCTCGCGCTTCATTACTGGATCGCTTCGTTCGGGACCATGGCCAATTACTGCCGGCAGACCGGCATGGACGATGCGGCGCGCGACATGAAGGCGTGCGCGGACGAGGCCAAGCAGGCCGACGAAAAGCACAGCCAGCTCGCCGAGCAGTTGCTGTCTGAAGGCTGAACCGGTGCCGGCCCGCCTTGCTACCGACGACTGGCCAACCGGCATGATCTTACAACAGGAGATAATTGGTGCTTGAGCAACGAAAGCTGGGCGACGGGCTGCGCGTATCTGCGCTGGGCCTCGGTTGCATGGGCATGTCCGAATTCTATGGGCAGGCCGACGAAGCCGAGGCGGTCGCGACCATTCAGCGCGCGATCGATCTCGGCGTGACGTTTCTGGACACCGCCGACATGTACGGGGTAGGCCGTAACGAGGAGTTGGTCGGGCGTGCGATCCGCGATCGCCGCGACGCGGTGGTTCTCGCCACCAAGTTCGGCAACGTTCGCGGCGAGGACGGCACCTTCAAGGGCGTGTGCGGGCGCCCGGATTACGTCCGCTCCGCCTGCGAGGCGAGCCTGCGACGGCTCGGCGTCGAGACGATCGACCTCTACTATCAGCACCGCGTCGACCCCGACACGCCGATCGAGGACACGGTGGGCGCGATGGCCGGGCTGGTCCGCGAGGGCAAGGTGCGCCACCTCGGCCTCTCCGAAGCGGCGCCCGCCACGGTCAGGCGCGCGCACGCCGTGCATCCGATCGCGGCGCTGCAGACCGAATATTCGCTGTGGAGCCGCGATCCCGAGGGCGAGATCCTCGACACGGTGCGCGAGCTCGGCATCGGCTTCGTGCCGTACAGCCCGCTCGGCCGCGGTTTCCTGACCGGCGCGATCCGGCGGGTGGAGGATCTCGCGCCTGACGACTATCGCCGGCACAGCCCCCGCTTCCAGGGCGAGAACTTCCAGCGCAATCTCGATCTCGTCGCGGCGGTCGAGGCGATGTCGCGGGAGAAGGGCTGCACCCCTTCCCAGCTGGCGCTCGCCTGGGTGCTGGCGCAGGGCGAAGACATCGTGCCGATCCCGGGCACCAAGCGCCGCGGCTACCTGGAGGAGAATGTCGGCGCGCTCGACGTGACGCTCACCCGAGGCGAACTGGAGCGGCTCGACCGCGCGGCGCCGAAGGGGGCAACGGCGGGCGAGCGCTACGCCGCGCCGCAGATGCAGGCGCTGAACCGATGAGCGGGAGCGACGGACACGGCCTTGCCGGCCGCGTCGCGATCGTGACGGGCGGCGGTCGCGGGCTGGGCCGCGCGATGACGCTCGGGCTGGCGCAGGCCGGCGTGCGGGTCGTCGCCACCGCCGCGCGCGAACTCGCCGAGGTCGAAGCGGTCGCACGGGAGGCAGAGCGGGCATGCGGCGACGATCGGGTGCGGCCGCTGCTCGCCGACGTGACGCGGGTGGAGGATTGTGCCGCAGTCGTGCGCGCGGCGCTCGTGCGCTTCGGCCGGCTCGACATCCTGGTCAACAATGCCGGGCGCGGCATGAAGTATGTGAGCGACACCTTCCTGACAGAACCGACCCGGTTTTGGGAGGTCGCCCCCGACACTTGGCGCATGGTGACCGACACCAACGTCAACGGCCCGTTCCTGATGGCGCGCGCCGCCGTCCCCGCCATGCTGGAGGCGGGATGGGGCCGAATCGTCAACATCTCGATGAACCGCGAGACGATGCGACGGCGCGGCTTCTCGCCCTACGGCCCGTCCAAGGCGGCGCTGGAATCGGAGACCGCGATCTGGGCGCAGGACCTTGCGGACAGCGGCATCACGGTGAACGCGCTCCTGCCGGGGGGCGCGACGCTGACCGGCATGATTCCCGAAGGACTGCCGGATAGTGCACGCGACGGACTGCTGTCGCCCGAGATCGTGGTGCCGCCCTTGCTCTGGCTCTGCTCTGACGCTGCCGCGGCGGTGACGGGTAAGCGCCTGGATGCCCGGCGGTGGATGGGAGAGCAGCCCGGAAGTCAGCCCACAACTGACACGCTGGAGGATGTAGGCTGTTAGGGCAGACCACAGGACATATCCGCTCGGCCAGCCGTGGTCTCTTCGTCCTTTTGTGCGATATCCCTAGCGACAGGTCTTCTGCTAACCGAGACGGTAAAGGACCTGAAATTGGCCGCACGAAGCCGGGATCAAGAGATCCCGGCCCACTCAGCCTACCAAACAGCGGTCGGCCGCACGCTTCGTCCGCCAGCTTTGCAGCAGCTCGATCTGTCTCTCGTGCACCTCGTCGATAACTGGTGGCTCGGCCTGACAGGTTGCACCGGCCGCCACGACCTGAGATTCCGTTTTGTATCCCTTATCGCTGTTCATGTGATCTAGGAGTGCGCGCAGCATCTGCCGCCCTCTTACCACGCGGCTCTTGATTGTGCCGACGGGAACCTGCTCGATTGTGGCTGTCTCCTCATAGCTCAATCCCTCGATCCCGATGAAATTGATGCACCGCTGCTGCTCAGGCGTCAGGCGCGGCCATAGACGGCGAACATCGCTCAGCGTCACAACGGATTCCTGGTTCGACGCCACCGGAATGTCGGCGAGTTCGGCGGTCTCGCTAACTTGTACCGTGCCTCGACGGCGTACCTGCGAAAGAAATGAGTTGCGAAGGATCCGGAAGGTCCACGCCTTCATATTTGTACCGGCTTCGAAGGATGCGCGGCTGCGCCAGGCTTTCAGCACGGTTTCCTGAACAAGGTCCTGTGCAGTATCGGGATTCCTGGCCAGCGATCGCGCATAGCGCGCCAGACTAGGCATAAGCGCGCTGAGCTCGGCACCGAAGTCCGACCAGCCCTCAGATGGCAGATGCGGCTCGTCAACCGTTTGTTCGGACACGCGGAACCCCTCGCTCAATCGAACCGGTCAGCTGCTTTGGTACCAACCGGTTTACTTTCGGAAAACGCCAAGCCGATTGGTTCGTTCCGCTCGTCGGAGATGAAATATCAGTAGCGAAACAATCGCGCGCGACTGGGTACATGAAAGGCTGACAACAAGAGGTCAGCGCCGCTGCCTGTTCGCGTACCAAGCGCAGCCGGCAAGGAGTATCGCAGAAGCCATCAGGATTGCTCCAACAACATCATGGTCGTGCTGGAGGATCGCGCCGGCGACCAGCAGGCCGGCGGACAGGACGTTGGGATCTGCGCCCCGGGGCAATGCCGGTGGTGAGGAGACGGCACCTTTCTGCAACTCGATCGGCAGCGCACCCGACCGCGCAACCCGCTCGGCGAAGGCCACCAGCTCGGGCGAGGCGGCGGCCAGACGGCCAAGGCTTGTCGCCAGCCGGCGTCCGCCACGCTTGAGGCCGGCCGGGCCGATCCGCTCCCGCAGCAGTTCGCGCGCGATCGGTGCGGCGCGCGCGGTGATGTCAAAGCCGGGATCGAGCCGTCGCACGAACCCTTCGGCGATCAGCAAGGTGCGCAGCAGCAGGGCGAGGTCCGGCGGCAGCGCCAGACGATAGGTTCGAAGCAGCGCGAACACGCGGCCGAAGATGTCGGCGAGCTCGATCTGCTGGAGTACCGCCCCGCGGAACTGGCCGATCAGCGCGTCGAGGTCGCGGGTCAGCGCCTGGCGATCGACATCGGTCTCGCCCGACCATTGCAGCAGTACGTCCGTCACCGATCGTGTGTCCTCACCCGCGATGGCAAGGACGAGCGTGACAACCTCGTTCCGCCGGGCGGGACTGAGCACGCCGACCGCCCCGAAGTCGATGAACGCCAACGACCCGTCGGCCAGAACAAAGACGTTGCCGGGATGGGGGTCCGCGTGGAACCGACCGTTGAAGATGATCATCCGCAGCACCGCATCGGCATATCTGCCGGCGACGTCAGCACCGCCCTCACCCGCCACGTCAAGAACCTCGCGGACGGGCATGCCGTCAAGCCGCTCCTGCACGTTGATCCGGCGGCCGACCTGATCCCAGTAGAAGGCCGGCGTCCGGACGCCGAGCGGCTGCAGGAACGCGCCGATGCTCTCGCAGGCTGCCGCTTCTGCGCTGAGGTCCATTTCCTGCGACAAGCTCTCCGCGAAAAACCGCAGCAGTTCGTCGGGCTTGAGGCGGCGGATCTCCGGTGAGTGCCGGGCCGCGAGCCGCGCGATGCGGCGGAGCAGCCGTAGGTCGGCATCGACGCGTTCCGCGATCCCCGGCCGGCGTACCTTGACCACGACCTCGGTCCCGTCGCGCAAGGTTGCAGCATGAACCTGCGCAATCGACGCCGCCGCGATCGGCTCGCGGTTGAAGTTCGCGAACACATCAGCGATCGGGGAGCCGAGCGCGGCCAGGATCGTCGGCTCCAGCGCCTCGAACGGCAGCGGGGTCACGCGATCCTGCAGCGTCGACAGCGCCCGCACCCATTCCGGCCCGAGCAGGTCTTCGCGGGTGGCGAGCACCTGCCCCAGCTTGACCGCGACAGGTCCAAGGTCTCGCAGCAGCGCGACGACCCGCTCGGGCGTACCGAGGTCTACCGGCTGCTCTGAGCGACCGGGCAGCAGGCCCAGGCGCGAGGCGAGCCCGTTCAGCCCATGGCGCCCCATGATCTGGATGAGCTCGGCCAGCCGCGCGCGCTCACCGATTTGAGACTCGTCGTCGGTGGTGGGCATCACGCGCTGCAACCATCCTCCTGCCGCGGGCGGCAGCCATCGAGGAACAGGTCGATGCCGCGCGAAATGCGATCCCGCGCTGCCTCGTCGTATGCTGGAGGAGACAGCCCCAGCGCTGCGCGGCGCATGGGTGCGACCACGACGAGCGTGACGAACTGCTCGGCAGCGAACACGGGGTCCGCCAGCGACAGTTCTCCCTTCGCATCGGCGTGGGCGAGGATCGACGCCACCCATTGGACGGCCCGCTGGTAACCGAAGTCATGGATGTTCGCCGCTAGCGCGGGAAAGCGCACGGCTTGCGCGATGACGACGCGTTCCATGGACGCGATCCGGGGCGTCAGGAGCCACTCGAGCAACCGATCTGCGATCACGCCAAGTCGCGATCCAATGTCGGGTTCGTCGCTGCCCGACGGTTCGAGCGCCCGCAGCTGCGTGTCGATCTCGTCGAGAATGACCGCCTCGAACACACGCGCCTTGCTGCCAAAGCGCGCGTACAGGGTCCGCTTGGAAATGCGCGCCTGTTCGGCGATCATGTCGGCACTGGCGCCGTCGAACCCGTGTTCGAAAAACAGCTCGCGAGCGCTCTTGAGGATGTGCGAGGTCAGGCGGAGCGCATCCTCAGTGGTCGGTCTGCCCATTTTCCTCGGACGCCGACGTTTCTTTTCGTCATCGCTCAATCTCGTTCTCCTGGATCGAGAGTAGCGCGATCCGGACCGGTTGGCGAGAAATCAAACGGAGACGGTCGGTTGCTCACCCGCCAGCGAGATCTCAGCCAATGGCTGTCCTTGTATCGCGGCCGATCACTGCCGTGGCCTCGGCTTGTAGATGGGAAGGGACGGAGCCCCCACGCCCAGTCCCTCCTGATCGATGCGAACGGCCGCATCCCTGACAGCACCGACCTTGTTCCTCGCTGAACGAACCGTTTCACGCAGTTGGGCCTGTTTGGCGGCCGTGCCGCGTATCGTGGGTCGAATAGCCTCTAGCCGAGCCGTGAATCGATCGGCACCGTCTCGGGCTCTCAACAATGTTCGGTTCGCTCTCGCGAGGACGGTCGCGCGGCGTTCGTCCGCTGCCGCTCTCAGTTGTTGGGCGCTGTCGCCGGATCGCTGCAAGGCGTCTCCCACGGCAATCACGCGGCCGCGCGCACCGGTGAGAGCATCGGACGCTGCTCCGGCTTTGTCAGCCCAACCAGCGGAACTCTCCGCGAGCGCCGCCAGCCGATCGCTGGCCCGCTGCTGCTGAGCGGCGTCGAGGTTGCGCGAGACAGAGTCCACGGTGCGGCTGATCTTCTCGACCAGTGCGACGGGGTCCCCTCCGCCGCCAAGGAGCCCGCCTTCCTTGGTGGGGATGACGGGAAGCTCCCCGTCGTTCGCCGCAACGATCGGGGGCGCGCCAGAGGTTGCACCGTCGAGGCTGATGTTCGCGGTGCCGGCCAGTGCCGATCTTGCGATCGACGCTTTCACGCCTGCGACGATGGGGATCCGCGGTTCAAGGCTGACGGTGACGAGAACCGCTGACGGGTCCTCCTTGTCGAACCGTATCGACGTGACGTGACCGGCCGGTACGCCCGAGAAGGTCACCGGCGACCCCTTCTCCAGACCGGCAACGCTTCCGGTAAAGCGGATCAGATAAGGGTTTCCGTCTTCATTGCGTGCATCAAACAGCCAAAGGGTAAAGACGAGGAGCGTACCCAACAGAAGGCTGGTGACCGCGAGCACAAGGAATTTATTCGACCGCGTTTCCATGAGAGACCATAACCATTAGGAAGCCGGACCAAATTTGTAAACCGTACCGTTTCCAAGGTGGCAAGGCCTGATCAGGACGAGGATGGAATCGTGGCTGGAGACTGGAGCCTGCAACCAGGCGACATACCGTGGGGCAACAGGCTTGGCCTGGAGTTGGTTTCGATCGGCGATGGCCTCAGCTCGCTACGTGTCGGTTGGCGTGAGGAGCTGGCCGACGAGGACGAGACTTTAGCAACGGGCGTGTTGACGAGCCTTATCGATCAGGCCTGCGGCGTTGCCGTAATGTCCCGACTGGGAAGGCGATTGGCAATCTCGACCCTCAACCTGAAGGTGGACCATGTGCGGTCCCCCGAGGCGAGATGCTCCGCGACAGCGTGGGCGCATTGTTACGACGCTACCGAGCGCCGTGCGTTCGTACGGACCGAAGTCTGGGATACCGATCCTTCTCACCTGATCGCGACTGCCCAAGGCGTCTTTTCGATCAATCGGGCTGTCGGGCCATGACCGGCTTCGCGCAGCTGCTAGGCTCCATGATTTCAGAGAGCGGTGACGCCTTTGTTTTGACGCCAGTGGAGTACATGATCGGCAGCCCTCTCCTTCCCGCCTTGCATGGCGGAGCTGTGGCATCCTTTCTCGAAGTGGCAGCGAAGCGTGCCCTTGCACGCAAACTTCCGCCCGGGTACTTCCCGAAGCTCATCAGCGTGAACCTCCAGTTCCTTGCCTCTGCTCGGCTGGATGCACTTGTCACGACGCCGAAGGTCAGGCGTGTCGGACGTCGGATCGCAGTCGTTCACGCCGAAGCATTCCGCCGCGAAGATCCAGCGGCTGTTTGTTTCGCGCAGCTTGAGTTTGCTGTGCACGAGCCCATCAGAGTGGGTGGCAGTGCCGATCGCCACATACTATGATACGGTCCGGTTTACATACGTTAGGGTTGCTGAGTGGCTGACGAGCATGCTGAAGATCGAGGCGGCGATGCGCCGCATGACGACCGGAATGCGCATTCCCAGCCAGAAGCTAGGTCGAAGGACGGTGTCGAGGAGAACGACGGCGTAAAGAAGCCCTCGCTTCTCGAGCGCTATCCGATCATCCGCTACGTCCTCATCGCCGCGCTCGTTGCGGGCATCGTCGCGGCGGTCGTCTGGTACATGAACTACCGCGCGAGCGGCCAATACCTGCAGTCGACCAACAACGCCTATGTGCGCGCGGACTTCGTGACCGTTTCACCGAAGGTGGGCGGCTATGTCGAGCGTGTCCTCGTCGCCGACAACCAGCCTGTCCGCCGCGGCCAGCTGCTCGCCGTCCTCGATCCTCGTGACTACCGCGCCAATGTCGAACAGGCGCAAGCTCAGATTGCCGCGGCCGGCGCCAACATCACGACCGCGCGCCGGACGCTTGACGAGCAGCAGGCCACTGTCGCTCAGGCCGCCGCCCAGGTTGCGAGCGCCGAGGCTGCCGCGGCAGCGGCAGAAAACGAGGTAAGACGTTACGAACCGCTCACTCGGACAGGGGCGGAATCGCGCGAGCGCCTCGCCAACCTCGTCCTGCAGCGTGATCGAGCCGCCGCGGAGCTGCGCGCGCAGCGCGCCGCCTACCTCGCCGCCCGTCGCAGTGTCGCCACACAAGCGGCTCGCATCGGCCAGGCGGAGGCGCAGCGCGGCACCGCGCAGGCGCAGCTTGCGCGCGCCTCGACGGACCTCGGCGCCGTCGAGATCCGCAGCAGCATCGACGGCGTTGTTGCCGACAAGGCGGTCCGGGCCGGGCAATATGTCCAGCCTGCGACCCGGCTGATGTCGGTGGTGCCGGTTGATCAACTCTACATCGAGGCCAATTTCAAGGAGACCCAGGTCGCGCTGATGCGCGTCGGGCAACCCGTGACCATCAAGGTGGATGCACTGGACGGCGCCGAACTGCGCGGCCGGGTTGCGAGCTTCTCGCCAGGCACGGGCGCGCAGTTCTCGCTCATCCCGCCCGAGAACGCGACCGGGAACTTTACCAAGATCGTTCAGCGAGTGCCCGTGCGGATCAGCATTGAAGCGGGGCCGGAGGCGCGCCGGGTGTTGCGTCCCGGCCTGTCGGTCGAGGTTACGGTCGACACGATCAGCGCAAAAGGAAGTCGTGACCGGATCGAACAGGAAACCGAGCGGCTTAAGCACGACGAGACGCAGGGCGGGCGCTGATGGCGGCCGAACGCGCCGGCCTGCGCGACTGGCTCGCCGTCGCAGCGGGCACGATCGGGTCGTTCATGGCGCTGCTCGACATCTCGATCGTCAATGCGGCCTTGCCCACCATCCAGGGCGAGATCGGCGCGAGCGGAACGGAGGGCACCTGGGTCGCGACCGCCTATCTCGTGGCGGAAATCGTCATGATCCCGCTTAGCCCCTTCCTCGTGCGTCTGTTCGGTCTGCGCAACTTCCTTCTGGGTGCGGCGATCAGCTTCACCGGCTTCTCGATCATGTGCGGCATCTCGACGACGTTGCCGATGATGATCGCCGGGCGTGTAGGGCAAGGCTTCACCGGCGGTGCGCTGATCCCGACCGCGATGACCATCATCGCGACACGGCTGCCGCCATCGCAACAGCCGATCGGCACCGCCGCGTTCGGCGGCACCGCGATCCTCGGTCCGGTGCTCGGGCCGATCATCGGCGGCTGGCTCACCGACAATTACAGCTGGCACTACGCCTTCTTCCTGAACGTGCCGGTTTGTGCCGGGCTCGTCCTGCTCCTGCTGTTCGGGCTCAAGCATGAGCGTCTGCGGCTCGACCAGCTGCGCCATGCCGACTGGTTCGGGATCGCAGGGCTCGCAATCGGCCTGGGTGCGCTCACCGTCATGCTCGAGGAGGGGCAGCGCGAGATGTGGTTCGAATCCGCCATGATCGTGAAACTCGCGATCGCCACGGTCTTCGGCTTCGCGCTCATCACGATCGGACAGGTCCGCTCCGCGCATCCGGTGCTCAAGCTGTCACTGATCTTCAGCCGCTCCTTCGGCAGCGTATTCGTCCTCAGCCTCATCATCGGCGTCGTGCTCTACGGGGTCACCTTCCTCATCCCCCAGTTTCTCTCGTCGATGGCGGATTACAGCGCGCTGCAATCGGGCAAGGTGGTCTTCGTCTCCGGCATCCCCGCCCTGATGCTGATGCCGTTCCTGCCGCTCGCGTTCAAATATCTCGACGTCCGGCTGGCGGTCTTTGTCGGCATGACGCTGATCGGCGTCAGCTGCGCGATGGACTGGCATCTCACCGCGCGGTCGGCCGGTGGGGACCTGACGAACTCTCAGCTCGTGCGCGGCTTTGGGCAGATCTTCGCCATGATGTTCCTCAACCAGGCCGCGATCAGCGCCGTGGCGCCCGAAGACGCAGGCGATGCGTCCGCGCTGTTCAACGCGGGGCGAAACCTTGGCGGATCGATCGGCCTGGCGCTGATGGCGACCCTCCAGGACCGGCAGACCTTTCTGCATTTCAACCGGCTGGGCGAAACGGTGTCGGCCAACGCGGCGACCACGCAGGAATGGTTCGCTAAAGCCATGGTCATGCCGTCCGGCGAAGCCGGCGCGTATCGGCAGCTCGCCGGTCAACTTCTCGAACAGGCTACCGTCATGGCCTATAACGACCTGTTTTTTGCGCTGGGCGTCGCGATCGCGATCACGACGCCGCTGGCGCTGTTCCTCCGCCCGATCTCCTCCGACACGCAGATGGCGATGCACTGATGAAGCGACTTGGCTGGGCCATTCTCCCCGCACTCCTGACTGGATGCGTCGTCGGCCCCAACTATGGAGGCCCGCCGGGCGTTGCGAGCGGGGAGCGCGCCGGGTCGACATTTCGCCGCGCGGATCAGGCCGTCACGTCACCGCAGACCCCTGTCGCACGCTGGTGGGAAGGCATGGGCGACGCGCAGCTCACGATGCTGATCGACCGGGCGCTTGCCTCTAATCCGGACGTGGCGATCGCCGAGGCGCGCATCCGCAAGGCGCGCGCCAGCTTGCGCGAACAGCGCGCGAACCAGCTTCCCACCGTCTCGGGGTCAGGGACTGCGATCGTCGCCGATCTTCCCGCCGGCTCGCTCGCGCTGCCGACGCAAGGCGAGCAATCCGATCGTACCAGGGCCGAATTCTACAACGCCGGCCTGGACGCGTCTTGGGAGATCGATCTGTTCGGCGGCCGACGCCGTGGCGCCGAAGGTGCCGAAGCCCAGGCGCAGGCAGCCGAAGCCAATAGGGCCGATGCGCAGGTTCGTCTCTCGGCGGAGGTTGCCCAGAATTATGTGACCTTGCGCGAACTTCAGCAGCGTCTGATCCTGGCCCGCCGCTCCGCAGCGCTTCAGCAGCGATCACTCGCCCTGCTTCAACAGCGTGAGCAACGCGGTGCATCGTCGCGCGACGAGGTGGTTCGGCTCCAGACCGAGCTGACCCGCACGGAGGCCGGGCTGTTGCCGCTCGAAGGGCAGATCGCAACCACGCTCGACCAGCTTGCCCTGCTCACCGGCGACGAACCCGGTGCTCACGACGCCTTGCTGTCTTCCCCCGCGCCGATCCCGATGATCCCGAGGAATGTCGCGATCGGCGATCCGGCCGCCATGCTGCGACGCCGGCCGGACATTCGCGCAGCCGAGCGGCAGCTGGCGGCATCGAACGCGCAGATCGGTGTCAACGTCGCCCGGCAGTTCCCATCAGTCAGCATCATGGGTATCATTGGCCTCGGTGGTCCCAATATTGCCGATGTGATCGATCCTGACAGCGTCGCGGGCCTCCTCCTGCCGCGAATCAGCTGGAGCTTCCTCGACTTCGGCCGTAACCGTGCCCGGGTCGAGCAGGCGCGGGCCGACCGCGACGAGGCGGAAGCACAATACCGCAAGGCGGTTCTCGGCGCGCTGTCGGACGCGGAAAGCAGCCTGACCCGCTTCGGGAATCAGCGCCGGAACCTGTTTTCGTCTATCGAGAGCCGGCACGGCGCCAAGCAGTCAGCGACCTATGCCGGGCAGCGATACGCGCAGGGAGCGATACCGCTGACCACGTCCATCGATGCCGAACGCGCGGCGCTGGCTGCCGACCAGTCGGTGCTGGAAGCCACTGGCGAGCTTGATCGTGCCTTCGTTGCCCTTCAAAAGGCGATGGGACTTGGATGGAGCCAGCCGTGACGGTCTTCCAACTATGCGAGCGGAGGGCGCCGACCGCGTGACGGCTCCGCTTCTGCCGCCCCCTGCCCAGTATCTGCGTGATGACGCGATCAGGGGAGGAATGGACCTGATGTTCTTCGCCCACAGATCCCATCTGGCGCATGCCGACGCCGAACTGGCGAAGCGTAACCTCGGGCGGGCGCATCACCGCGCCCTGTATTTCCTCGGCGGGTACCCGGAAATCTCTGTCAGCGAACTGCTGGACGTTCTTTGCGTCTCGAAGCAATCGCTTGGCAGGGTAATGCGGGATCTGATGGATCGCGGGCTCGTCTGCGGCCGTGTCGGGGAGCGCGATCGTCGTCAAAAGCTGCTTTCTTTGACCGATGAGGGGCGAGCGCTCGAAAACGCGCTTTTCGAGGATCTCAGGCGCAACATGGCGAACGCTTACCAAGCGGCAGGAGAAACAGCCGTCACGGGCTACTGGATCGTAATGCAGCAGCTCATGCGCGGCGAAGCACGGGAGCAATTCCGCCGGCTGCACTCCAGGCAGTGATCGCCGCAAACAAGTGCCGGACCAGGTCGAAGGGGGCTTCGTCGACCTGGCCCGGCGGGTATCACCTATCCTGCAAGCCCGGAGGGAGTAAGCGACTTGCCGGTGGTGAGCTCGTTTTCCAGCACAGGGACCGCAGTACCGGCAACCTGCTGCAGCGCCGGGTCGGTCCCATCCTGTGCATAGCCCTTATGCACCGCCCACGCAGCCTGCTGAACCTGCGCCGACTGGGTCAGATACAGGTTGTCGAAAGCGCTCTTCGGCGCCTTCTGGAGCAGCTTTAGGAGGGCGGCGCGGTCGGCGGACAGGTTCGAGGGCGGCGCCTTGATCGTGCGCTGATCATTCTTCAGCGCTGCCAGCAGCGCCTTGTGGCTGCTCTGCGTTTCCGCCAGCACGCGCTTTGCGTAGGCCTTGACGTCGTCCCGCTGCGCGCGCGTCGCGGCGAGCTGCGCGGCCTTGATCTGGTAGAGGTTGGCGTCGGCCGCGGCGAGCACGTAATTAGGGCCGCTCTGGCCCGAGATCGGCGAGACGCCGACGTCGGCGCTGGTCATCGTTCCCGAAGTGGCGGGCGAAACGGCCTGCGCCAACACCGTAACCGGCGCCAGGGTGAGCAGCGCAGCGACAATCGCAATCTTCATAGAGGGCCTCCGTTGGTGTTGTCAGGCATTGACCGAAATCAACCGGCCGAACGATAAAGAAACGGAACGGTTCCCTTTTGCGAAACTGATTTGGCAAACCTATGGGATGGTGGCCGCTCGGACGGCTGGAGGTGCGCGGCGATGAAGAACACGACCGCTCGGGCAACCGTCTCAACGCCGAGTCGGTCGATAGCTGAAGCGGCAGGCCAGATTGCCGGGGCTTTTTTTCGCGAGAACGAACTCTCGAGTGTCTCGATCGTGTCCGCCCTGCTCTGCGTTGCATGCCTTAGTGGCTGCGACCGGACTCCTCGCGAGGCGCCTCCGCGAGCGACGGACACCATCAGCGTGCCCCCGCAGACTTCTACCATGGATGTCCCGATTGTTGCAGACATGGACAAGCTGGCGGCAAGCCTCGAACAGGCGGTTCCGCGTCGCCTCTGGTCGATCGACAAGCCGGGGCAGACCTGCCTCCCGCCGAAAAAGGTCAAGATCCTCTTCGCGAAGATCAAGACGCCCGCGATCCAGTGCCGCATCACCGGCACCGTCGTCCGAGGGCCGCTGGTGCTGGAGGGCTCGGGCAAAACGATCATTGTCACCATGCCGCTTCACGCCGCGATCAGCGCCCGCGACGTGGGCGGCGTGCTCAGCCGGGAAACGGCGGAGGCGGACGCCCGCGTCCGGGCCGTGGTCAGGCTCGACATCGCCCGCGACTGGTCGCCGCGCGCAACGGTGTCGATCGCCTACGACTGGACCGACGAGCCGCACGTCGACTTCCTCGGCCAGCGAATCGAGTTCACCAGCAAGGCCGACGCCAAGCTCGCCGG
Source organism: Alterirhizorhabdus solaris (assembly GCF_007785815.1). Taxonomy (GTDB): domain Bacteria; phylum Pseudomonadota; class Alphaproteobacteria; order Sphingomonadales; family Sphingomonadaceae; genus Alterirhizorhabdus; species Alterirhizorhabdus solaris. The sequence goes on from NZ_VNIM01000001.1 coordinate 109,184, forward strand.
CGTCGTCGAGCGCCTGGAGCGCTCGCTGCCGCAGGAGCTCGGCAGATTGCAGCTGCGCGAGCAGATCGCGCAGGTCTGGGGGTCGGCGTTCCCCCCCGTCCAACTGAACCGGGCGAACCCGCCGGTGTGGATGCGGATCACGCCCCGGCAGTTGAGCTACGGAGGCTACACCATTTCGCGCAACCGGGTGAACCTGGCGCTAGGGATGACGGCGGGGACGGAGACTTTTGTCGGCGATCGGCCGCCTGATCCGCAGCGCCGGCCGCTCCCCGACATGACGCGCACGCAGCCCGGACCCGGCCGCATCCTGTTCGCCATCCCCGTCATCGCCGACTATCCTCAGCTGGAGCCTGTGCTCGCCAAGGCATTGGCGAAGCGTTCCCGCCGGCCCTTCGAAGTGCCTGGTGTCGGGGCCGTGCGCGCGCAGTTTCACCAGGTGACCGTCTACGGCACCACGGGTGACAAGATCGCGGTCGGGCTTCGCTTCAGTGCGGCAGCCGAAGGTGGGGAGCCTGCGCAAGGCACGATCTGGCTTACCGCCACGCCGCGGAACGCCGTCAACGATCGCCGTGTAGCGTTCGACGATCTCACTGTCGCCGGTGTGGCCGACTCGGTCGGGACAAGCCTGCTCCTGAAGCTCGCCAACACTCCCGGCATATCAGGCACTGTGTCAGCCGCGCTGACCCAGAACTTCGAAAAGGATTTCGACAAGCTAATCGGCAAGATCACCCGTGCGATCGACGAAAAGCGGATTGGCGACATAATCGTGCGTGCCCGTGTGACGGACGTGCGGACGGGCCAGTTGAAGGCGGCGGGGCAAGGCGTCTACCTACCGGTATGGGGGCGCGGCACGGCCACGATTAGCCTTGCGCCAGTACGGGCCAGAAATTGAGATCTCGCTGCAGCCTTCACGGCTGCTTGACCGTCCCAGCGGCAACGCTGCCGCCTCTTTCCATCCTAGCAGAATTATTCAGAGGTCGAATTGAGTCCGGCTCTATCTCACGGTATCGTCGGACACGCATCGCTCTGCTTGGTCGCCCGGTGGAGGGCTGTAACGCGCTTGACTTGTGCGATGCTGCAGCCCGCTAGCGCCGCCGTTTTCGCTATGCTCATCCCTGCCTCACGAAGTGAGACAATGCGGCGATGATGGGCCAAGTCTGGTTTTCGACCGGTATAGCGTCCCTCCCGCTTGGCGATCGCTATGCCCTCCCGCTGCCGCTCGCGGCGCAGTTCGTAATCATCGCGAGCGGTCTGAAGCGCAACCCTCAACAACATGTCTTGAACGGCCTCTAGGACGATGCGCGTCACCCCGCCATTGTCCTCAGCAAGATCGGTAAGGTCCACAATTCCTGGTACGGCTAGCCTCGCTCCCTTGTCGCGGATAGCGGTGACGAGCCTCTCCGCCTCAGCCAACGGCAGGCGGCTGATCCGATCGATCTTTTCGGCGATAACGACTTCGCCCATTTGCAGGTCGGCTATCATGCGAAGCAACTCGGGCCGGTCAGGACGCGCGCCGGAAGCCTTCTCGCGATAAACAGCTGCGACATAATACCCCGCGGTACGCGAGGACACGACCATCGCCTCTTGGCGTTCAAGATCCTGCTCATCGGTGCTGACGCGCAGGTACACGCGAGCAGCGCGGACGGTCGTACTCATGTTGGCTCCGTTGGGTACACCCTTGTGAGCCAGTCATGCCCCAGTCGGCTCAGAACGGCAACTACCGATCCTACGTAGCGTAGCCAAGCGGACCGGGTCTAAGTAGCTGCTCCATCATCGATGAACGCTATTTCGGTGATCGGCCGTGCATCGATCCCTACCTGCGCACTGGCGTCCGACTTTGTTCTCCGGTATAAAGCCGTTGGACAGGTCGGAACAGCGGGTTTGGTGCAGATGGAAGCACAGAGGGTCAAGATCGTGGACGGTGGTAAGCTCGTTATCCCGGCAGCAATGCGCCGTGAGCTCGGGATCACCACGGGTGACACCGTTCTCGTCGATGTGGACGATGGCGAGTTGCGGGTACGTTCCGTACCTAAGGCACTTGAGCGTGCTCGCGCGATCCTGCGCAAGTATGTGCCCGAAGGTGTCGGCTTGGCTGACGAGCTGATCGCGGAGCGTCGGCGTGAGGCGGAGCGTGAGTAGCAAAGTCGTACTCGACGCCTCCGCCCTGCTCTGCCTTCTGAACGATGAACCCGGTGCGGATCGGGTAGTCGACGTCCTGACCCGCAGCATCATCGGAACGGCCAATCTCGCTGAGGTCGTTTCCAAGCTTCGGGACCGGGGATTGCCGCTCGACGAGGTGCGTGAGGCGCTTGGCGGGCTGCACCTCGATGTCCGGCCGCTCACTCCTGCCCAGGCACTCATAGTAGGCGACCTCCGGCCAGCAACGAAGGCGCTCGGTCTGTCTCTCGGCGATCGGGCGTGCCTTGCCTTGGCGATCGACTTGCAGGCCGAGATGCTCACGACGGACGGACCACTAGCGAGCGCTGATGTAGGCATCACCATCACCAACGTGCGCCCTCCGGCAGAGTAGTCGCACATTCGTGCTTTTGGGTGCGGCAGGCTCACGCGGATGCGGCGCGGTCGACCAGTGCGCCCGACGTCCACTGGTTAAGGCACAAATCTACTCTTTTCTGGTGCTGCTGTGGACGGATTACGTCCACTATTTCAGGGAAACCTACAATCGCAAAGCCGGAAGCAGCTGCCATACTGCCGATGTTGCGTCGCCGGCGTCTGGTAATGCCGGAAATACGACTATGTTCGCCGGATGCGGACGCTCGATCGAGTTCAGTCCGCCGGACTCGCTCCAGCGGGTGCCGGATGGGCGCCATGTGGGCGTGGCGTCGGTCCACGAGGCTGACCGCTGCTCCAGCGCGATTGCCCGGGGAGCACAATCAGTTATGCCCTGCATCCTCCCCGCTGCTTCGATTTGGATGTTATGACGCCCTACGACTTTCTCACCAAGTGGCGTGCGAACGAACTGAAGGAGCGGTCGGCGTCACAGAGCCACTTCATCGATCTCTGCGCGCTCCTTGGCTTGCCAGATCCGGTGTCGGCCGATCCTACGGGTGACTGGTTCACCTTCGAGAAGGGTGCCAGCAAAACGAGCGGCGGAGAGGGGTGGGCCGATGTCTGGCGCAAAGGCTGCTTCGCCTGGGAATATAAAGGACGTCATGCCAATCTCGACAAGGCGAACGCCCAACTGCTTCAATATGCGGTAGCCCTGGAGAATCCGCCGCTGCTGATCGTGTCCGACATGGCCCGAATCGTCATCCGGACCAACTGGACCAACAGCGTGCAGGAAAAGCACGAATTTGTGCTCGACGACCTGGTGGACGCTGCGGTGCGGGACCGGCTCAGGGCCGCGTTTCTTGATCCGGAGGTCTTCCGTCCCAAAAAGTCGCGTCAGGAACTCACCGAGGAAACGGCCGCTGAGTTCGCCGGACTGGCTCAGCGGTTGCGTGATCGCGGCCACGAGCCGCACGACGTGGCGCATTTCGTCAATCGCTTGGTATTCTGCATGTTCGCGGAGGATGTTGGCCTCCTCCCGGATCACCTGTTTACTAAAATGCTCGAGGTGAGCCGCCGCAGCGTAGACGAGTTTTCGCAAAACGCCTCGACGCTATTCGGCGCTATGGCCCATCGTGGCGGCAAGGTCGGTTTCACCGCTATCGAGTGGTTCAACGGCGGGTTATTTGAGAACGACGCCGTTCTGCCTGTGACAGCGGACGACATCGAGCAGCTTCTACGCGCAGCCGGGCGAGACTGGAGCCAGGTCGACCCGTCTATCCTTGGTACGTTGTTCGAGCGCGGGCTCGATCCCGCAAAGCGCAGCCAATTGGGCGCGCATTACACCGATCGCGACAAGATCATGGCGATCGTGCGCCCTGTGATCATCGAGCCCATGGAGGCCAGGTGGGCCGAAGCCAGAGCCCGTATGACCACGCTCGTCGAGAATGCCCCCCGTCAAACCAAGGAAAAGCTTCTTCGCGGCGCCGAGCTGGGCAAGCGCACCCGCGCGCTTGCCGAGGCTGCGGCAATCCACGAATCCTATATTGAGCAGCTGGCACAGTACCGAGTCCTCGATCCCGCCTGCGGGTCGGGCAACTTCCTTTATGTCGCGCTGCGGGCGCTCAAGGACATAGAGCACAGAGCCAATCTCGATTCCGAGGCGCTCGGCTTGCCCCGGGGCTTTCCGCGCGTTGGCCCCGAATGCGTGCTCGGGATTGAGCTTAACCCGTATGCTGCGGAGCTCGCGAGAGTTTCGGTCTGGATCGGCGAAATCCAGTGGATGCGGCGGAATGGGTTTGATGCCGCCAAGAACCCCATCCTTCGACCACTCGAGACAATCGAGTGTCGAGACGCGGTACTCCGGGAGGATGGCACACGTGCCGAATGGCCGACTGCAAATGCCGTGATTGGAAATCCTCCCTTCCTGGGCAACAAGAAGATGATCGCCGAGCTCGGTGAGGACTATACTCGCGCACTCCGCGAGGCGTGGCCCGAGGTGCCCGGAGGCGCTGATCTCGTCTGTTATTGGTTCGCTGCAGCGTGGTCGATGATGGCCGGGGAACGCCTGGATCGCGCAGGGCTCGTGACAACGAATAGCATTCGAGGAAGTGCAAACCGTGATGTCCTAAAGCCGGTCGTTGACCAGGGGCGCATCTTCGCTGCTTGGAGTGACGAAGGATGGACGGTCGAGGGAGCGGCGGTTCGGGTGTCGCTGGTGTGCTTCGACCGTGACCATGGGCTGCCCGCTCAGCTGAACGGCGTCCCGGTCGGTCGGATCTTTGCCGATCTGTCAGCCGAGCGCGGCGGTGCCGATCTCACGACTGCGGCCCGCCTCGCAGCGAACCGGAACGTCGCGTTTCAAGGTCCGGTCAAGGTTGGGCCGTTCGATGTGGAAGGGGAAACCGCAAGGAGCTGGCTGAGGAAGCCCAAGAATCCGAATGGCCGTTTGAACGCAGAGGTTGTGCGCCCACTCCTAAATGGCATGGATATAACTAGACGGCCTTCTGATCGGTGGATCGTCAACTTCGGCGAGATGGCTCTCGACGAAGCCGCGTTCTTCGAGGCTCCATTCGAGTATGTCAGAACCGATGTGAAACCTTTGCGGGATCGCAATCGTGACGAGGGCCGGCGTGAGAACTGGTGGCGTTTGGGTAGGTCCGGACGTGACATGGCCGAGGCATGCGCTGGTCTCACGAGAGCGATTTTTACCCCCCGTGTCGCAAAGCACCGCCTGTTCGTTTGGGCGCAGCCGCTTACCGTGCCAGACAGCCGCGTGGCTGTTATCGCCCGAGACGACGATACTACCTTTGGCATCTTACATTCCCGTTTTCACGAGCTGTGGTCGTTGGCGCTTGGCGGCTGGCATGGCGTCGGAAACGACCCCCAATATACACCCTCTCTCGGGTTCGAGACCTTCCCATTTCCTGATGGTCTGACGCCAAACCGACCGGCTGCCGGTTATGCCGATGATCCTCGAGCCCAAGCAATAGCTTCGGCTGCAGCGCGGCTAAACGACGGTCGCGAAAGCTGGCTCAACCCGGAAGAGCTGATTATCCGGATTCCGGAGGTCGTAGCGGGTTATCCCGATCGTCTTATCCCCAAGGATGAGGATGCCGCAAAGGAACTCAAAACGCGGACGCTGACCAACCTGTACAATGCACGGCCGCAGTGGTTAGCCAATGCTCATGCAGTGCTCGATGAAGCCGTTGCAGATGCCTATGGATGGGGGGACGATTGGCGTTCCGGGCGCCTCTTAGACGATGAGGTTTTGTCGCGGCTTTTCCAGCTAAATCAGGAACAGCATCAACGGCGGTGAGGAACTGGCTCGCGCCTGCGTTGGAGCAGAGCCTCTTCCCCCGCGTTCTCCCGTCTACCAAACTGCTCAGACGGGAGATCATGATGGAGCAACCGGGTCTGCATGGACGTCACCGTGACAAGAACGGTGAGATCAGCCGCAAACATGGCAACACTCTCGTGAGGACCCTGCGGAAGATCTATGGGTCATCGTTCGCCCAAGGCGCGGAGCCGAATGAGAAGCTGTCCGACTTGCTGGCCGAGATGGACGAGCCATCGCTGACCAAGTTGGTTCATGACCATGAGCATGGCCATCTCGAACGGAAGATTGGCGAAGCCGAGGCCGCCTAACCTGTACTGGTCGCGCGGAGGCGAGCCTTGCGTCGGCTTTCGCGTGATCACTCCAACTCCCCCCTTGTGCGAACCAGCGTCCCTGTCACCATCGGCAGGCGTGAGCCGGCGTGACGTTACTGGCCGGCCATCACCGGAGCCACAGGGGGGAAGTTATGGCGCTATTCGGCTGGGGCAAACGCCCCACGCGCGCGGTTCCTGAGCAGCCGTTCCACGCGGCACGTGTGCCGATGGCGCAGTCCATCATGGACAGCCACAATCCGTCCTACATGACGGAAACCGTTGTCGAGATCGTCAACCGGCTTCTGTTCGACGGCGGATTCACGCGCGCCGAGCTGCCCCCCGAGCTGCTGATGGGCTATAGCGTCGACTACTACCTCGCCCAGGTGAACAACGGTGGCCACGCCCAATTCGGGCACAACAGCAGGCTGGTCGAAGGCACCCTCAGCGACATCAGGCAAGGCCTGGTCGCGATGGGCGACCTTGAAGCTGCGGGTATCTTTGCAGACTTCGAGGCGTATCGCCGCGACGATCCGGCCGGCTTCACTCAGGGCTTGACCGATGGGTGGAAGAACCCGGTGATGAAGTCGCTCGACGACCGCTTCTACGCAGGTCTTTCGAAGAGGCTTGTCAATCGGCGTCCAAAAAGGACCCTCTATCGGCGTGCAAAAGGGACCCCCTTCGTCAAGCAGCGTGACGGGTATGAGGGTCGCACCGTTTGCGCTGGTTGCGGCGTAGGGCGGGCGCAGCCCGACCGGAGGCGCAACCAGCGCAAAGCGTCCTCTTCGGGGTGCCCCGGGCGTCAGCTTCGGTGTTTGAAGCGCCAGCTGTCGTTGCCGGTTTCAACGATGTCGCAATGGTGGGTAATGCGGTCGAGCAGCGCGGTGGTCATCTTGGGGTCGCCAAAGACCGTCGGCCATTCACCAAAGGCGAGGTTCGTCGTGACGATGACGGAGGTCTGCTCATAGAGCTTGCTGACGAGGTGGAAGAGCAGCTGACCGCCCGAGCGGGCAAAAGGCAGGTAGCCGAGCTCATCGAGCACCACGAGGTCGAGCCGGGAGAGCTGGGCCGCCAGCGTGCCGGCCTTGCCGAGGCGCGTTTCCTCCTCGAGCCGGTTCACCAGGTCGACCGTGTTGAAGTAGCGCCCGCGGGCGCCGGCCCGCACCACGTTGGCGGTAATGGCGGTGGCAAGGTGCGTCTTGCCGGTGCCCGTTCCGCCGACCAGCACGACGTTGCGCCGACCGGAGAGGAACGAGCCGCTGTACAGTGAGCGCACCAGCCCTTCGTTGATGGGAGTGTCGCCGAAGACGAAGGCGTCGAGGGGTTCATCGCAGCACCGACAGCACCCGTGCCAGCGCCCCCGCATCCACGGCAACATCCACGCTCACCCGTACGCCACCCGGCAGTTCGATCTGGATGAACCCCGGTGGACATGGTGCCGGCTGCGGTGTCCGCACGACCGGTTCCGCCACCTGCACTTCGGCGAACACCGGTAACGAAGCCACGACGCCCGCCAGCTTGCCCTCCCGCAATTGCTTGCGCCACGTGTAGATCAGGCTGCTCGACACCTCACGCCGGGCGATGACGTCGCAAACCCGCCCCCCGGCCGGAACGCTTCCGCCAGGATCTCCAGCTTCTCCGCATCCGACCATCGCCGTCGGCCCGATACACGGCCAACGACTTCCATACGACTGGTCATACGAGCGCTCGTATGACCAGTCGTAGAACCCACAACTTCCCGCACCGCCCGCGCCCTCATCAAAGGCGAAAAGCATCCCGCCTACCGGCGCTACCGCAAGGCGGCTTGCCGAACACGCTTACTGTACAACTTCCATCGAAACACCATGAAGGCGCTCGCTGAGATGACCGCGGCGGCAGGCCTGGACCATCCCTCGCTGCTTGGCCCCCATCATCTGGTGCGGCGCGTGTCTCTAACCGAGATCCGGCTGTTCTCACAGCTTCACATCTTCCTTGAGGAAGGCGAGCTGCTCACCAACTCCCATAACCGTGACTTCTACAGTGCCGCCTGGAATCTCGCGCGGGCGGATAGCTTCGAACTGCCCGCATGACGATGCTATTCGGTTGCCGCGCCTAGCTCTTGAGCTGGGTAGTGAAGACCGTCTGCTGCTTCGATGGCCCCGGGGGTCATTGAAGCAGCGCTCACCGTCGTCTCCGACATCAGGTGGAACACGCGTCTGCCCTCCTTGATGAGGTAATCGGCTACGATCCGGCGATGGCACCGCCACCAGACGGCTTCCGCGCACATGATGGCGGTACGGCGCTCCGCTGACACCTGGAGGAGATGGGCCAGACCGGAACGGAACGGCTCTGAAAGGGCGTAATCCGCATAATTGTGGAAGCTCTGGTTGCGCCACAAGGCGTTCGCGTCCGCCGGCATTCCCGACTTCTTCCGGAGCCCACCGAGCTCCGCGAACCGCATATGGGCCACCTGGAACTCGGCCAAGGCATCGGGAAGCGCGTCCAGATTATATTGTGGATTGGTCCGCGATTTCGGGACGCTGCGAATATCCACGACAAGCTGCACGCCGCCAGTCTGCAGCAAGGCGGCGAACTCAACGATTGAGCGGGTCGAATGGCCGATTGTGAAAACCGGGAGCATCTCAGGCATCCGTGTGCCCCATAGAGTGCAGCACAAGGGAAGGCATCTCTCGACCTGTCACAGCCGGGAAACCACGTTGTCAAGCATCGGACGCAGCCGTGCTAACTCCGCACGGTGCGCATTCGCCAGTGATGACAGTAGCGCCCGCCCCGCCGCGGTGAGCCGGATCCCAACCCGCCGCCGGTCGCTCCCTGACCTCAGCCGCTCAACCATGCCGATAGCCTCGAGCCGATTAAGGAGACCGCTCGTACTGTGCGGCTGAAGCAGCATCTGGTCTGCCAACTCGCCTACCGAAAGCTGGCAATCCGGGGCTGCTCGCAGCGCAAGGAGCGCTTGGTACTGCTGCGCAGTGATGCCGGCTGCCTCGGCCGCAATTTCGCTGAAACGGAGAAAGCTGCGGAGGTTCTGGCGGAACGCAGCTAAAGTGGCATAATCGTCATCGCCGAGAAGCTCGCCGCTCGGATCGATGTCCGCTCTCATTTCCGGAGCCACAGACGCCGAAACGGTATCCCCTTCCTCCGGTAGAGGCAGGGTTCTGGGCGCAAGCGACACGTTGTGTTCAATGGACTCGGAGATCGGGCTTTCGCGTAGTGCTCGCTGGCGCAACGTCGACGAGTGCACATCGTCCCGTTGGGGCACCCCCACCGCCACAAGTGCGACCTCGAACGTTTGCCTGTGAAGCTCGCTGCCTCGCGTCACACTGTCCCACCCGAGTGCACCTGGATGAGTTTCGTGCCAGATCCGGCTTGCAAGTCTGTCGATCTCACCGGCCGTCGGTGGGCGATCTCTGCCGATACAAGCTGCAAGCACCGGCCATTCTGAGCCTTGCGCGTGCGCCATGCCACTTCTCCATCAATTCGGTCCGAGCCGGGCAGACACAAATCGTATCACCCCACGGGCGTGCAAAAACCTATAGCCATGTCGTTGGTATATCGCAATGCGATACATCGGGCTTTGGCCAGGGAACACCTCAAGCAGGGAGACATTCACAACTTATGGACGGAGGAACTGCGGACGAATTGGGGCCTTTGATAGAGAGGGTGCGATCATGCAGCGCATGCGCCAATTACCTCCCTCTCGGCCCGCGGCCCGTCCTGCAGCTGTCCAAGAGTGCCACCCTTCTGATCGCGAGTCAGGCGCCAGGAACCAAGGCACACGCGAGTGGCATCCCCTTCTCTGACGCGTCCGGCGACCAGCTGAGGCGCTGGATGGGCATCTCTGACGAGCAGTTCTACGACGCGGCACGGGTCGCCATCGTTCCGATGGCCTTATGCTACCCCGGGCGAGCCAGCGGCGGCGGTGATGCGCCGCCTCGCCCTGAATGCTCGACACTTTGGCGGGAGCCGCTGCTCGCACAGCTTCCCCACCTGCAGCTCACCCTACTCGTCGGGACCTACGCACAGGAACATGTGCTCGGTTCAGGAAGGATGGCCGACCGCGTGCGTCACTTCGATCGATACCTTCCCCGCCACTTTCCCTTGCCGCACCCGTCGTGGAGGTCGAGAGGGTGGATGACAAAGAACCCTTGGTTCGAGGAAAACGTGCTCCCGGAACTGCGCTGGCAGGTGTCCAATGCGCTAGGACCAGGCCACAGCGGGCTGCGGCCAAATGGAGCATGAGGTACCAAGCTATGTTATGAGGAATGTTCAGGAACCCGGCTGCTCACCGGCTTGTTGACGCTATCGATCACGCCTCCAAATGACCTGAAGGCACCGCTGATGGACACGAAGCAGAAGGCGCTTGCGAGCGAGCCAAGGAGAGTCTCATGACCATTAAGCAAGAGTCCGTGTCGCTCGAAGACGCTCAACGCGTGATCGCCGCCGGTCAGGTCAAGGCGGCCGAGATCGGGTCGCCGAGCAACGTGGCCGTGGTCGACGCGGGCGGCAACCTCGTCTCCCACATCCGCATGGATCACGCTTGGGTGACGGACGCCGAACTCGGCATGATCGATGCGGCGTTCCCGCTCGGCGCCCGGCCGCGCGAACTTCCCATGATTTAGGCCCAGAACGCCTTCCGTGGAGCTCGAGGCGCTACCATCGGAACAAGGAGAGAAAAGATGCACAAGGCACTGTTCGTAGGCATTGAAGCCGGGCCGACCCACCAGGAAGATGCCGCTGAATTCCTCCGGGGTGCGCTGGAGCCGGTCGAGCATGAGCAGGACACGCGGCACTGGTACGCGCTGCGCTTTGGCCCCGCCGACTTCGCCATCTTCGATACCTTCCCCGGCAATGCCGGCCGGCTGAAGCATCTGTTCGGCACGGTCGGCCGGGCGCTGGTGGTGAAGACCTTCACCATCCTCAACGGATTGCCGGAGATCGAGCCGGCCGACATCCTCGCCCTCAAGGTGCCGGCGGCGGACGCCCTGCCGCGCTTGGCCCTGCATGTTCCGCTTGAAGCACGGGACGGTGCGGAGGAAGAGGTTGCCCGCTTCCTCCAAGGAGCCCGATCGGCCGTGGAGCGGGAGCCTGGCACCCTGTCGTGGTACGCTCTGCGTCTCGGAAAGACTCGGTTCGCCATCCTCGATACCTTCGCCGACGAGGCAGGGCGCGAGACGCATCTGTCGGGCGAAATCGGCACGGCGCTATCGGGAAGCGCTGCTTCGCTGTTCGCCGAGCCTCCCCAGATCCACCGCGCACAAATCTTGGCGTTCAAGATTGCATCCGCTGGTGATGAGGAGAGGACGAGCAGGAACACGTCGGTCGCGCGGCCGCTTGAGAGAGGGACAGTCTGATGGACACGAAGCAGAAGGTGCTCGTTGGAGCGGCCGTCGCCAGCACCGCGGCAGCCGGGGCCGCGTTCGCGTTCAAGTCCGCGGGCACGGATTCGAAGCTCACCAAGGTCGCGTGTCCGCCGTCAGCACCAATGGCACAGATTTGAGGTTGTGATTTAAGGAGGATCTGGGCTTCGTCGTAGTGACGAAGGAACGAAGATGAAGCCCAGATCCTCCAATGTAAAATCGCCCGCCAAGGCCCCAGCAGAGCGGGTAGTGAAGGACATCCGCCGACAGACCCGGCGCCACTTTTCGGCCGAGGACAAGATCCGCATCGTGCTGGATGGCCTGCGCGGGGAAGACAGCATCGCCAAGCTATGCCGCAAGGAAGGCATTGCCCAGAGCCTGTATTACACCTGGTCGAAGGAGTTCATGGAAGCTGGCAAGCGCCGCCTGGCCGGCGACACCGCCCGTGCCGCGACCACCGGAGAGGTCCAGGACCTGCGCCGCGAAGCCCGGGCCCTGAAGGAATGCGTGGCCGATCTGACACTGGAAAACCGTCTGCTCAAAAAAGCATGGTCGCGGATGGGGGCAACGACGAATGAGGTATCCCGCATCCGAGAAGCTCGAGATCATCAGAACCGTCGAGCAGTCGCACCTGTCGGCCAAGCGCACGCTGGACCAACTCGGCATCCCTCGTCGGACATTCTACCGCTGGTATGATCGCTACCTCGAAGGCGGGCCGGAGGCGTTGGAAGATCGGCCATCGGCGCCGAGCCGGGTGTGGAACCGCATCCCGGCGGGCATCCACGACCAGATCATCGAGCTGGCGCTGGAACAGTCTGAGCTGAGCCCCCGGGAACTGGCCGTGCGCTTCACCGATGGGCAGCGCTACTTCGTGTCGGAATCCACGGTTTACCGCCTGTTGAAGGCCCACGACCTGATCACCAGCCCGGCCTATGTCGTGATCAAGGCTGCCGATCAGTTCCACACGAAAACCACGCGGCCGAACGAGATGTGGCAGACCGACTTCACCTACTTCAAGATCATCGGGTGGGGCTGGATGTATCTGTCGACCGTGCTTGACGACTTCTCACGCTACATCATCGCCTGGAAGCTGTGCACCAACATGCGAGCCGAGGACGTCACCGACACGCTGGATTTCGCCCTGGCGGCTTCTGGTTGCGACAGCGCCACGGTGCTGCACAAACCCCGGCTACTCAGCGATAATGGCCCCAGCTACATCGCGGGTGAGCTGGCGGAATACATCGAGGCCCGGAAGATGAGCCATGTCCGCGGCGCCCCGTGCCATCCCCAAACCCAGGGCAAGATCGAGCGCTGGCACCAGACCCTGAAAAACCGCATCTTGCTGGAAAACTACTTCCTGCCCGGTGACCTCGAAGCCCACATCGAGACCTTCGTCGAGCACTACAATCACCAGCGATACCGCGAGAGCCTGGCCAACGTGACGCCTGCCGACGCCTACTTCGGCAGGGCTCCGGCAATCATCAAACTGCGCGAAAGGATCAAGCGACAGACCATCGAACATCGGCGCTTGCAGCACCGCAAGTTCGCCGCCTAACATCAACCCCCTGACGAGGTCCGCACTCCGCTAATCTACGTCGCGAGTTGTGCCGAATGTTCTGACGACGGACACTGGCGCAAATGACAAGAGGGTAGGAATCAGGTCTCAGCGATCAACTACTTGCTTAAGCCGAACAGCGCATACGAAAAGTGGAATACGGAGTCGGGTAGTCTCAGCTCGCCGGGAGTCCTCAGTTTCCAGGTACATCGCCCCGATCGGAGCGGGGCGGGACGAAGCTGATGTGCCCTAGCCGCCAAGCGCGATCGGGATCGCCCGGCCAATAATCACGGACATCGAGCGTATCGTCAGGCGGCGTCGCGCCGACGATCTGAGCGCTGATCACGCGGCCGGTTTCCCGCAGATGTATCTCGGCACCGGGGAACCGTGCATCGAGTACGGCGTGTAGCGCTGAGGCATCCTCCGCGATATCGTCGCTGTCCAGTGCCCGCGGCGCCCCATCGACGAGTTCGGCCGATGCCGCTCGAAGCGCTCGTATGCCGTCGTTGAGAATGTCGAGCGAGATCAGCCCGGCAGCCACCGCGTCCGCCCACCAGTACCCAAGTCGGATGCCGATCACGCCGCCTATTCCCGCGATCCCGGTCATCCAGTTCGCCTTCTGGGTCATGGCATCGGTAAAGAGTGTCTTGTCGTTGAGCTGCTTTGCCAAGGGCAGTTTCAGCCATCCGAGCACCACAGGCACGACGATCGAGTAGACCTGCGCTGCCACCATGATCCATCCCAGCCATATCTCTTTCCCAAAGATATGGACCGCGGCCACGGTCGCGTGCTCCTGCGAGACCAGGCTCATCGCGGAATCGACCAGCAACGTGCTGCCCAAGGCCGTAAGCGCCGTAGCGGCGATGACGAAAGCGAGGCTCGGTACGCGCGCGAACCCGTTGGGAAAGCGCGCGTTAGCGGGACGACGTTCCACGCGCGCCGAGATCAGGAAGACCGCCGGCGGGATCAGGCTGAGACAATCTTCGATCCAGGCCGTCTTCATGGTCTGGCTCGAACCCATCGCCGCGCCCATGACCACGATCACGCTGATCGTCCACGCGATGGACCACCACTCAAGGCGCTCGGCACGGCGCATGGCGCCTTGCAGTTGATCGGGGATTCCTTCTCTCACGGCTCTTTCCCCGCCGCCTTAGCTTCGCGCTGGACCAACATGATCCACGCATTCTCGCCGTTCCGCGCAACGATGTGACTGGCGGTCGTACCAATTGGCGTTTCGGCCTTCGCGATTGGCGGACCGAGGGTCACTCGCGTTTTCCACGGTGTCTTCTCGTCGAAACGTCCACCCACCACGAGGTCGAGCTTGCCCGCCTCCAGGTCCAGCAGCAACGGCTCCAGCATGCCGGGTTGGAAGACCGGCTTCGCTCCCGTCGATGCCTCCACGCGTGCCAGAACCCGTCGCCAGTCTGACGCATCGGCAGCCGACCCACCCTCAACACGGCCGACCCTGATGACGTGTTCTTGACGAATGCGATCGAGCGTACCCTCCGGGTCCTTGGGCATGTTGCCGCAGCCGGCGAGGCACAGAAGCATTAAGTGATGAGTCTTCATGGACAGGGCTATGGGGCCGCGTTTGGATTGCGTCCACGACATCGGCCTGTTTGGCACTCAAGCCGCCTTCGGAGCGAACAGGTTCGCTATTTCGCTACGTTTCGCGAGCAAGTCGGCGAGTGTATAGCCATCGAGAACAGCCAGAAAGGCAGCCAACGCCTCGCGAAGGGCACCGGTCAGTCCACAGGCCGGGGCAATGATGCATGTGCCGCAATCCACGAGATCGAAGCCGTCTTCGGTGTGCCGAACGACAGCGCCGACGATGATGTCCTCAGGTGCTCGCCCGAGCTTGATACCCCCGAACCTGCCGCGAGCGCTGGCGAGATAGCCGGCTTTGCCGAGGTCATGGACCACCTTCATCAGGTGGTTTTGGGAAATCCCATAGGCACGCGAGATTTCCGCGATCGAGCACAGCCGCTCGGGGCGCGCGCCGACGTAAAGAAGCACCCGCATCGCATAATCGGTGTAGCGCGTCAGCCGCATTGGGTCTCCCGGTCAAGGCCTCATTGGCCGGTGCCGCTTATATGTATTTCCGTTGCATGTTTCAAAGCTGCTGATTAGATGCATACCTGGTACATGATTGGAGCACGACTCGTGAGCGGTTTCGCTGAGATCGACGAGCAAGGGCTGGAGCGGCTTATCGCCCTGTTCTACGCGCGGGTTCGGGAGGACGCCGAACTCGGCCCGATCTTCAATGCCGCGATTCCCGACTGGCCCGAGCATCTGGATAAGCTCACCGCGTTCTGGTCGTCGGTGATGCTGACCAGTGGGCGCTACAAGGGCAATCCCGTTGCGGCGCACCTCCGGCATACCGGACGCATTACCCCCGCCCTGTTCGATCGCTGGCTGTCATTGTGGGCCATGGTCACCGAGGGCGTGATGGCGCCTGCTGCCGCAGCGGCTCTCCAAGCCAAGGCGGCCCGCATTGCGGAAAGCCTTCAGCTCGCAATGTTCTTCAAGCTCCCGTCCGCGCAAGATCGCAAGGCCGCCTGAGATGAGCGCCGCCATTCCCTACCGCTCTACCCCGGTGTTCAATGAGGCGACGCTCCCTGCCGCCTTGCGCAGCGAGCATCGCACGAAGGCCGAGGTGTGGGGTGTGATCCGGGTGACGGAGGGCAGGTTGAAGCTCACCTACCTTGACCCGGTATCGGAGACGATCATCACGCCGGGTGTGCCCGGGCTGATCCTGCCCGAGCAACCGCATTTCGTGGAACCGCTCGGGGCCATGAAGATGCAGGTCGATTTCTATAACGAGCCGCCCAGCGGCTGATCCCTATCCTCGACGGTCAAATGACCGCCCCATTCAGCAGGAGACCTTATGTCGCAGCCCTTGAGCGAGCAGACGATCGCGCTCGTCAAAGCCACCGTTCCGGCCCTTGAAGCACATGGGCTGGAAATCGTGCGCGTCATGTACGCGCGGATGTTCGAGAACCCGATGATCCGCGACCTGTTCAACCAGTCGCATCATGGCGAGACGGGCTCGCAGCCCAAGGCGCTCGCGACCGCCATCCTCGCTTACGGTCGAAACATCGACAATCTCGGCGCACTGGCGCCAGCAGTCGAGCGGATCGCGCAGAAGCATGTCGGCCTGCAAATCCTGCCTGAGCACTACTCTTACGTTGCCGAAGCCCTGCTCGGCGCGATCAAGGAGGTCCTGGGAGAGGCCGCGACGCCCCAAATCCTCGGAGCCTGGGGCGAGGCCTATTGGTTCCTCGCCAACATCCTGATCGCGCGTGAGGACCATATCTACCACGACCTGGCGTCTGCCGAAGGCGGATGGTCCGGATGGCGGACGTTCGTCGTTGACGAGGTGCGGCCCGAAAGCGCGATCATCACCTCGTTTGTGCTACGGCCGACCGATGGCCGGCCCGTCATCGCGCACAAGCCGGGCCAGTATCTCACCTTCTGGCTCGAAATCCCCGGTCATCCGCCGCTCAAGCGCAACTACAGCATCTCGGCTGCCCCGAACGGCACGACCTATCGCATCTCGGTCAAGCGCGAGCCGCAGGGGATCGCCTCGAACTGGCTCCACGATCATGCCGCACCCGGAACGGTGCTCAAGGTCGCACCGCCTGCCGGCGAGTTCTTCCTGGCCGATCGTCCGGAACGGCCTGTGGTGCTGCTCTCGGGCGGCGTCGGGCTGACACCGATGGTGGCGATGCTGGAGACGATTGCCCAGCGTCATCCGGACCTGCCTGTTCATTACGCGCATGGAACTCTCAACGGTTCGACGCACGCAATGGGTGATCATGTGCGCTCGCTTGTGGCTGATCGCCCCAACATCCGGATCACAACCTTCTATCAGCAGCCGCGGAC
The DNA here is from genome assembly GCF_007785815.1 of Alterirhizorhabdus solaris. Classification (GTDB taxonomy): domain Bacteria; phylum Pseudomonadota; class Alphaproteobacteria; order Sphingomonadales; family Sphingomonadaceae; genus Alterirhizorhabdus; species Alterirhizorhabdus solaris. The sequence goes on from NZ_VNIM01000001.1 coordinate 126,134, forward strand.
CGAGGATGTGGCGGAGCGCGATTTCGATGAGGCGGGTCTGATCGACGAGGAGTGGCTGCGCCAGGAAACGATGGGCGCTGAAGCCGATTACTATCTTTGTGGGCCACGCCCGTTCCTGCGGACGTTCGTTTCCACGCTGTCGCTCGCCGGCGTGCCTTCCGATCGCATTCACTATGAGTTCTTCGGTCCCGCCGACGAGCTGTTAGCGGCGTGACGAGACGGGGCAGAGCCGTGGCAGGCGCCACGGCTTTGTCCTGACAACGTTCGTATGGAGGAGGAGAGCGCCCGTTATCGCTGCGTCGGGGACGACGGCTCTCCGCTGATCGTGGTGGAATACCGTCATGTCGGCCAGCTCGATACCGATGCTGGCCCGCGCCGTTATCCAGGCGCGCGGCGGCTAGCCCTCTCTACGGGGGAGCCGGTCCGGTATATCGATGCTTGCACCTTCGAGGTCATCGATAGCGGGGAGCTGCTTCGCCGACGTGATGGAGGATGAAGCCTTCGCCGCCCTCAATCGGTTCTCGCGTCGGGCCAGTTCCTCGTGACGGCAAAGTGGAGCTGGATCGGGATCCTCACTCAAGCGCTAAATCCCTTTTCCAGCCCCGCGATCAGATCGTCCACATGCTCCAGGCCGATTGACAGCCTCAGCAGGGCATCCCTGATCCCCGCGATCCTCCGAGCTTCGATCCCCATGCGCGACGGCACCGACACCGGCCAGCCGTGCGCCGCGAGGATAGCCGGCGCGTCCGCCCCGAGCACCAGCATGCCCAGAGCACCCGTGCCGATCGGTCCCAGCGCCAGCCAGGAGGACGCCGCCATGCTCTCGTGCGGCAGTTTGTGGAGCGCCATGCGCAGGATGAGGATGGCGAGGATGCCGAACGCGACCGGCACCGAATAGGCCCACAGCACATAGGAGGTCGCAAGCGTGACGAGCTGCGCGTGAGGATCGGCCAGATGCGGCGCGAGCAGCCCGCCGCTGGCGCCCGCCACTTCGGCAGCGACGACCGGCAGCAACCATACCGCCGTCATGCCGTCCAGGCTGTGCTCGTGACGGGTGAACATCATGTACGGGATCAGCACGCCACAGGCGAGCGACATGGCGACGTCGATCCACCACAGGACGTGTGCGACCGGTACGATGCCATTCCCGAACCGTGCGATGCCGAAGGCGAAGCAGCCGTTGATGATCGTCGCGAGGCCCATCGGGATGGTGCCGATGAACATCGACACGGTGTTATGCCCGAAGATGCGCCGCGCCTCGTGCCCGAACATCACCCAGCGCGCGCCATAAAGGCCGGCGAACAGCGCGAAGAGTGCGATATTGAAGAACCACAACACCTCGCCGACGGGTTTAAGCGAAGGTCCGATGCCGGGCACCTGCGGCAGCGCGAGGGCAAGGATGCCCATGCCCATCGTCGCGGCAAACCAGTTGGGCGTGAACTGACGGATCATCTCGCGGGGATGATCGAGCCGGCTGAGCGGCTTGGGTCGGTACATAGAACGGACCCAGATATACGTTAAGCACCCTCATCTGGGTTCAGGCGGCGCAAATCACCTATTTTTAATACAGTATGGAAGGACCGGCTCTAGGAAACCAAGTGGAGCCGTTGGATGGCGTGTAGTGGCGCACTGCTACCAGACTGACTTTCGGTTCCCTTCGCGGGTCAGTTGCGTTCGCTCTGCTGCCCCTTTGAAATCCTCAGACGCCGAAAAACGAACAAGGCATATCAGGACTGAGAAAGGCGAGCGGATTCTCGGGTCCGAGCACATATTCCGGCCATTGCGATGCCAAAGCGATCACCGCTTCCTTATCCGAAAAAGCGGCGCGCACGATGCTATTCACCGCGGCCTCGTGGCACTTTTCGATAAGCGCAACGATAGCTTTGGTACCCAGGACCGAAGGTATCGTCACGCGAACCTCGCTAGAGAAGCTGTCAAGCAGAACATGGACGAGGTGCGGGTGGAGCGCGCGGGTTCGATCTAGGAATCGTCGGTAGTCTAGGCCGCGTCCATCCTGCGCGAACAGTCGAATGTCATAAAGGAGACCCGGCTGCCCGGCTTTGAGGGTTGTGACATTGGCCCACGGACGTTGCTGGTAATGCACGGTCATCCCAACCGGCAGCTCCTTGTTCCGCGTTCCGATTTGTGCCCAACGCTTCTTCTCGAACTCGACGAACGGGAGCGGGTCGAGCGGCAAAAAGCGCTTAGCCACTGGATTGATCCGCTGCGGCAGGAAGGGCTGGCCGTTGTTGTAACTGGTGCAATATCGCCAAAAGCTCTTGTCCAGATCCCGTAGAAACTGAAGAATGCGGGCGTAGTCATCAGCATGCCCAGCGCGAAAGTGCGCGACGCGGTTGCGGATTTGCTTAACCTCGCGCAACTTGGCATGCCAAAGATCGCGCGGGGGGAAATAGGTTTCGAAGCAGTCCCAATGTGTCTCGATCAATTCGAGCAAGGCGGGCAACTGACTGTAGCTCAGCGCGCTGCTTTCCGCTGTAGGCATATGGGTAAGCGATGCATCTGCCTGTTGATGGCCCGGCTTCTTTTTCAGATCATCTGCCCAAGAATCGCCGAGCTTCGCTCGAAGCTCGACGTAAACCATCGCCCGCAGCCACGTTTCGAACTGCCATAGACGTGAGTAGGTGTTGACGACCCGCACCGGGACATCGCCTATGCTCTCGGGACGGACCTCGCCTGCTGGCTCGGTTGCTTGCACGCCATTCGTCATCAAAATCCCCCGGGCGACCGTCAGCGCATTTTCACCGGGCCGAACATCCCCGATTCCACAAGGCTCAGATAAATCTTCTTGAGAGCCAGTGCGGTCTCCTGCGTCACGAACAGGGACGATCGACTGCCATGGGGCTCGCCAAGCAGATAGGGGCGCATCGTTTCCCACGTTTCGGCGCGCTGCGACCAGCGCCAGCAGGGGAGTTCCTGCTCGAGCATCAGAGGCACGGCGAGCGATTTTGGGATGGTGTGGTTGGCTTCCAGACCGCGGTCCCAATTGCACCGGACGAGGATGGGCTCAGCGTTGTCCATGTAGAACGGACCGTCGAGACGTTCGGCGGAAATCGAGACCCCAGGCGGGCAGACAATTCGTTGCGCTGAAGCGATCACCTTGTCGCCGTCAACGTAGGGACAGGTGATGAAGCCATGCGCAAAATAGCGCGTATGGTCGAGACCTTCATAGCCCGTGCGTTCGCTGGGATAGGTTTCCGGATTCCGCCCGTCATGCTGGGCGACCAGCGGGTGCCAGGTGGGATAGCCGTCGACCGGCGGACCGATCTCCTCGACAATCGCACGAAGTGCCCCGTCCGACAGCTCGCGCTGTGCTGGCGTGAAATGCCGCGACACAAGGTAGTTGCGCGCCTTCTCATAACCGCTCGCAGCGGCTTCATCTGCTCTGAACGCCATTTCGATTCCTAATACGGCCTTACTGTGCGCTGAAACGGCAAATTACACATGAGATGTCAATATCGTGCGCGTCTTAGGTATTAAGCGCGACGGCGACACGTTGCCTCGTGAACATGTCCGACAAACACATGTTTTCGGACAGGGTGCGCTCCGGCCTTGGGTCGTGGTGCCAACAGGACGGCAGAGTGTGCGACAAATCCTGTCGCTTTGGTCAGCTGTACGGAAACCCGAATCTGGGGGTTTGCCGACACCCGATCGCGTTACCGTATATCTGGGTCCGTTCTATGTGCTGACCCCGGCTTGAGGCCGCTGAGAACGGAGTGCGTGTCGGCAGTCATGCGACCTGCTCCTTGACGAGGTTCGTCAGCGCGTCGGCCGCGCGGGTGCGATAGCGTTCCTTGTGGCGTAGCGCGTGAAAGGCGCGGTCGGGCAACCCAAGCGGCAGCTCGACCAGATCGCCGGCCTTGAGCGCGCGTGCGACGACCAATCGCGACAACACAGCGACGCCGGCACCGGCCTCGACCGCGGTACGCACCGCCTCGTTGGACGGCAACGTCATCGCTACCGTCAGCTGGGCCGGATCGAACCCGCGCGTTCGCAGCACGTCCTCGAAGGTCGAGCGCGTGCCCGAACCCTGCTCGCGGACGATCCAGCGTGCAGCGCGAAGCCAGTCCTCGTCGACGCGCCCGGCGTCCTCGCGGCCGACCAGCACCATCGGGTCATGCCCGACATTCCAGTGGGCGAGCGCCGGTTCGTCCACCTCGCCCTCGACGAAACCGAGCTCCGCGGCGCCGCTCAGGACCTGCGCTGCTGCACCTTCGGTGTTGTCGATCGCCAGTTCGACCGCGATCTGCGGGTGGCGTTCGTGGAAGGCGGCGAGCTTTGCCGGCAACCAGTAGCTCGCGATCGTCTGGCTGGCGACGATCCGCAACGAACCACGGGCAAGCCCGGCATAGTCCGCCAGCATCGTCTCGGCATGCGCTGCCCGCCCCAGCACCGCGCGCGCTTCCTCCAGAAAGCCTCGGCCTGCTTCGGTCAGCTGGATGCCACGCCCGACGCGGTGAAAAAGAGGAACTCCGTAGCGCGCTTCGAGGGCCGCGACCGCGCCGGAGGCAGCGGACTGCGTCACGTTCAGCGCCTCCGCTGCTTTGGTGACGTGTTCGCGCTCCGCGGCACCGACGAAGATTCTGAGCTGCTCCAGGGTCATGCAGCATATATCGCGTACTTAGATCGATACGACCAACCGTTTGATATGGTCATTCCAATCTGGATATCGGAATGATCGGCAGCCTTTCGTCTGCGATGGTCTCGAAGACTTGGAGCGTTAGGCGGGCCTGCGACGTTTGATCGTCCATGACCAATATGATCGCGCGCAATTCCGATCCCTACAACGCCGAGCCGACGCCCGGTGCGTTGATCGAGCGGTTCCTGACGCCGCAGGCGCTGTTCTACGTGCGCAGCCACGGGCCAGTGCCGGATCTGCCCGCCAATCATCGGATCGAGGTGAGCGGGACGGGCATGGCGAGCCGCTCTTTTTCGGTAGAGGAACTGAAAGCTACGTTCCCCACGCGGACGGTGACGGCAGTTCTCCAGTGCGCCGGCAACCGGCGCACTGACCTCCAGCAGGTCGGAAAAACGTCGGGTGATCCTTGGGATGTCGGCGCGATCGGCAATGCAGAGTGGACCGGCGTACGCCTGGCCGATGTGCTCGATGCGGTCGGCGCACCTGATGCTTCCGACCTGTTCGTGGCGTTCACCGGCGCGGACGAGGTGGACGTGGAGGGCGAGGAAGCCTTGTTCGGGGTATCGATCGCCATGAGCAAGGCGCGGCAGCCCGACGTCCTCCTCGTCTGGGCGATGAACGGCGAGCCGCTGACGCCCGAACACGGCGCACCGCTCCGCATGGTGGTGCCGGGCTATGCCGGCGTGCGCAGCGCCAAGTGGCTGACACGGATCGAGGTGCGAGACATGCCTTCCGACGCACCGATCCAGGCGCACGACTACAAGCTGTTTCCCGCCGATGTGACGAGCGACACCGTCGACTGGAGCCGGGGTCTGACCATCAATGCCATGCCGCTCAACGCCGCGATCTGCGTGCCCGGCTCTGGCGAAAGCCTGCCGGCCGGGGAGGTGCGGATCGAGGGCTATGCCATCGCCTATGATCGCCGCGTCTCTCGGGTCGAAGTGTCGGTAAACGGTGGTCGCGAGTGGCAACAGGCGACGTTCGCCGATGATCCGGAGACGCACTGGGGTTGGCGGCGCTGGACCCTCGACGCCACGCTTGCCAAAGGTCGCCAGCACCTCGTCGTGCGCGCCTTCGACGGGGCTGGACAGGGACAGCCCGAACGGCCGGACACGATGTGGAACTTCGCCGGCTATCTGTGCACCGCCTGGCATCACGTCCACGTGCTGGTCGAATGATCGAAGCGTCAGCGGGATCGGACATCGGCTTCTGGATCGATGCGATCGGGCGGCTGGTGGTTGCGACCGTGGCCGGGATGGTGCTCGGCTGGGAACGCTCGCGCGAGAACCGGCAGATCATGGGCTTGCGAACGCTGGGTCTGGTCGGTCTGGCGAGCTGCATCGCCGTGCAGGCGGTCGTGCATAGTGGCCTGCCAAATGTAAACGCCGACGCCGCAGGGCGGGCGATGCAGGGCATTCTGACAGGCGTCGGTTTCATCGGTGCCGGCGCGGTGCTGCGGGTCGGCCAGGGTCAGGAAGTGCATGGATTGGCGACCGCCGCGTGCATCTGGGTGACGGCCACGATCGGCGCGGCAGCGGGGTTGGCAGTGTGGCCGCTCATCATCGGCGGGGTGAGCCTTGCAATGCTCGTCCTGTTCGTCGGTGCGCCGCTGGAACGCCGCATCCGCGAGCGGGCTCGCCTGACGCCGGCCGAGGCCGACAGGAAGGACGTCGAGCGCAAGCCGTGATCCCGCTGGATCGCCCGGTGCCTGTCGGCGTCGGGAAGCGGCAAGGTGCAATCAGGACACCAGCGCCGCATCGGCCTGGCGCCGGACCTCGTCGGCGATCGGATGCGGCTCGGAAGCGGGGCGCTCGCCCACCACTGTGGATCGGCGTGCAAAAGGGACTCCGGTAGCGGGGTGATCGGCGTCGAAAAAGGACCCCTCATCCTGGGGGTCTAGGCTGCTTGCTTGGCGGTGTGTCAAGCGGCGAGATCGGGATGGGGAACGGTGAGAGAAGGGCCGAAAACGTACGCTAAGAAGTCTTTGGAGAGCAGCGATACAGCCAAGCTCCCGGCCGTATTCGGCAGGTTACGTCAACAGGCAGCGCAACGCTGTGGAACACCGTCTATCTCGACCAGGCCGTCCGGCACCTGCGCGGCAGCGGCGTCGACGTACCCGACGAACTGCTCGCCCATGTCGCGCCGCTGGGCTGGGAGCATGTCGGCCTCACCGGCGACTATCTATGGGGTGAGATCGACAAGCCCCGCGGGCGATTCAGGCCGCTCCGCCTTCACCAGCAGGGTCGCGACGCTTAGCGTACGTTTTCGACCATCCTCTCACCGCCCCCGATTCGAGTCGGCATGCACCAGCTTTGCGTAGCGCTCTGCCATATTCAGGTGAATTGCTGCAATTGCTGGGTCGGCCGCAGACGCGGCCAGCTCGCGTTCTTGCTGCTCGCGCTTCACGTAATAGTCAGTCGTGGCCTGATCCATTATCGCAGCTCCTTGAATCAGCGCCATGCGCCATGTCCCGGTGCGTGCGCCCCCGCTCGCATCCACGACAATAGCACATGATTGTTGCGGAAGCGAGTCGACTCCAAAACCCTTGGAGCGTGTGTGTTAGCGGTTTGGTATCGATTCGCCGGCTAGGTCCGGGGCGAAGAGGCACGGATCGTGAAACAGAACGAAGAAGCGCGACTTGACGCGCTGTACCAGTTGAACCTGCTCGACACGCCTCCGAGCGCGAGCTTCGATCGCATCACGCGCATGGCGAGCCAGATCTTCAATCTGCCTATTTCGGCGGTATCACTGACCGATCGGGACCGGCAGTGGTTCAAATCGCGTGTCGGGGTCGAACATAGCTCCATACCGCGCGACAAGGCACCGTGCGCGCAGGTGGCGGAGACCACCGAGGTGCTGGTCATCCCCGACCTTCTCGCCGACAACTGCTATGCGACGAGCCTCCTGGCGGAAACAGGAGTTCGCTTCTACGCTGGCGTTCCGCTCGTTACCCGCGAAGGATTCGGCCTCGGCTCGCTTTGTGTGCTCGGCACGGAGCCGCGAACGGTGTCTGAGGTGGAGATGACCGGCCTGAGCGATCTGGCCGATATGGTCATGGTGCAGATCGAGATGCAGCACGCGTTCGGGCGCATCGATCCCCTCAGCGGCCTTCCCAACCGCACCCAGTTTCTCGACGATCTTGAAGACCTTGGTCGGGATGCGCCTGGCGAGCGGCGATATGCCGTGCTGCTCGACCTTGCCCGTAACGACCAGCTCAACAACGGCCTGCGCGTGAGGGGGCCTTCGTTCGTCGATGACATGGTGCAGGATGCCGCCAGGTCGCTCCGGGCAGCACTCGGCCCCGGACGAACGGCCTGCCATGTCGCTGCAGCGCAGTTTGCGTTCCTGTCCCCGCCTGAGCCTGAGCGGGACGCATATCTGGCGTTGGTCGGCTCGATGCTGGCGACAGCCCAGAATGCTTCCGTCGTTCGGTTCGCCATGACCACCGCGATTGGGGTCGCGTCCGTCATTCTTGGTGAGGCGGACCCGCGCGATGTGCTGCGCCCCGCCTATAGCGCCGCCCAGGACGCCCGTGCGTCAGAGAACGCCGTTAGCCTCTACTCACCCGACGAGGACCGCGTTCACGGTCGCAGGTTCACGCTCCTCAACGATTTTGGTGCCGCGCTCGACCAGCCGGGTCAGCTCAGGCTCGTATTTCAGCCGCGGGTCGATGTCGCCTCGGGGCAGTGCGTCGGGGCGGAGGCGCTGCTCCGCTGGAAGCATCCTCGCTTGGGGGAAGTGTCACCCGGAGAGTTCATTCCGATCATCGAGCAGACCTCGCTTGCGAAGCCCACTACCGCATGGGTGCTTGATACGGCCATGCGACAGCTTGCAGCCTGGCGGAAAGAGGGGCTCGACCTTCAGCTTTCGATCAACGTCTCTGCGGCCAATCTCGAAGAAAGCGACTTCGCCGGACGCGTGCAGCTCTATCTCCTGAAGCACCGGCTGCGCCCGGATGCGATCGAGCTGGAGGTGACGGAAAGTGCCGTGATGGAGAATGGCGGTCGCGCCATGACGCAGCTTCGCGAGCTGAAAGCCGCCGGGGTGCCGCTGGCAATCGACGATTTCGGCACGGGCTATAGCAGCCTTGCCTATCTCCAGCGCCTACCGGCGCGGGTGGTCAAGATCGACCAGTCATTCATCCGGCACCTGGCGGAGGAAGAGCGGGAGCAAGCCCTTGTTCGTTCAATGATCACCCTCTCGCACGATCTGGGCTACCGCGTCGTTGCCGAAGGCGTTGAGAGCGCCGCCGCTGCGACGATGCTGGCCGGGATGGGGTGCGAGGAAGCACAGGGCTACCACTTCGCACGACCAATGGAGGCGGAGGATTTCCGGCAGTGGTTGGTTGCTTCGCGCAGTTTGCCGCTGAGGACCGCCACCGCATCCGAAGCAGCAGCAGGCGGACATCCTGGCCCGAGCCGGGTGCAACGCGATCCAGGGCTATCTTTTCGCAAAGCCGCTCTCGCCGGCTCAGGCCACCGATCTACTCGACCAGGCGGCACGCTCGGCTAAAGGCAGCTGCCTAGGTCCGTCGACATACTTGGTCTCAAGCTGATCGACACCGCCGCTGAACATAATCCACAGCGGCGGTGGCGATCGGCATCGATAAGCGTCCTGTTCCCGGTTGTTCCGCCAATCAGCCGTGCGGCCGCATGACAACCTTGATTACACCTTCTTCCTTGTCGCGGAATTTAGCGTACATTTCTGGCGCGTCTTCAAGACTGGCCGGATGCGTGATCACGAAGCTGGGATCGATCGCGCCCGCGACGATCTTATCCAGTAGCGGCTTGGTGTAACGTTGCACGTGGGTCTGCCCAAGCTTGATCGTCAGCCCCTTGTTCATCGCTGCACCGATCGGAAGCTTGTCACCCATCCCGACGTAGACGCCGGGCACGGAGACCGTGCCGCCCTTGCGGCAGCTCATGATCGCCTGCCGCAGGACGTGGACGCGATCAGTGGCGAGCATCATGCTTGCCTTCACCTTGTCCATGACCGCGTCCGCCGCCCCGTGCGCGGCCGCCTCGCAGCCGACAGCATCGATGCAGCTGTCGGGGCCCCGGCCCTTGGTTCGCGCCTGCAGCTCGTCATAGACATCGGTTTCGGCGAAGTTAATCGTCTCAGCGCCACCGGCCTCCGCCATGGCGAGTCGCTCGGGCACCTCGTCGATCGCGATCACGCGGCCGGCGCCCATCATCAGCGCGGAGCGGATGGCGAACTGGCCGACCGGACCGCAGCCCCAGATCGCGACGGTGTCGCCATGCTCGATCTGCGCATTCTCGGCGGCCATGTAGCCGGTCGGGAAGATATCCGATAGGAAGAGGGCCTGCTCATCGGTTACGTTGTCGGGAATCTTGATCGGACCGACATCCGCCATCGGCACCCGGAGATACTCCGCCTGGCCGCCGCAGTAGCCGCCCAGCATGTGGCTGAAGCCGAACAGCCCGGCGGGCGAATGGCCCATCGCCTTGGCGGCCATCTCGGCGTTCGGATTGGTCCGATCGCAGGCCGCAAACAGACCCTTCTTGCAGAACCAGCAATCGCCGCAGCTGATCGTGAACGGCACCACCACCCGGTCCCCGATCTTGAGGTTGGTGACCTCGGACCCGAGCGCCACGACCTCGCCCATGTTCTCGTGGCCGAGGATGTCGCCGGCCTCCATGGTGGGCTGGTAGCCATCCAGCAGGTGAAGGTCCGACCCGCAGATCGCGCAGGCGGTTACTTTGATGATCGCATCGCGCGGGTGCTTGATCTCGGGATCCGCGACGGTGTCGACGCGGACATCGCCTTTACCGTGCCAGCATAGTGCGCGCATGTCGTTTCCTCATCT
>NZ_VNIM01000197.1 GCF_007785815.1 Alterirhizorhabdus solaris
CTCGTCTTCGAGCGCGCCGTCGGCGAGGCGCGGCCCGGGGTGCCGCACAGCGCCGACTCGCCGTGGCGGCTCGCCTCTGTCACCAAGCAGCTCGTCGCGCTGGTCGCGATGCAGGAGGTGGCGGCCGGCAGGCTCGACCTCGATATGCCGATGGCGACGTTGTGGCCGGGGTGGCCAGCGCCCCATGCCGCCACGGTCACCCCCCGGATGCTGCTGCGCCACGAAAGCGGCCTCGCCGACCCCGCCGAGAGCCGGCCGGACCGGGACGGCATTCCCGAATTCTACCGGCGCACCGGCGCCGCCGCCGCCCCGACGCGCGCGGCCGCCGGCTATTGCGCCCAGGCGCCGCGGGCATTGCCGGGCAGCGGCTATCATTACGATAATTGCGACTTCATCGTGCTGGGCGCGCTGCTCGAACGGCTGACCGGCCGTTCGCTGGCCGCCCTGCTGGAGGAGCGCATCGCCCGGCCGCTGGGCATCACGACGCTCGGCCTGTTCCGCTTCGATGCCCCGCCCGCGCCACATGCGACCGGCACCGTCGGCGGCAAGGCGGAACCGGCGCTCAACCTCGGCACCTATGGCGGCGCGGGGTCCGCCTATATCGCCCCGCGCGATCTGTGGCTGTTCGACCGCGCGCTGCTGCGCCACCGCCTGCTCGATCGCGTGGCGACCGCGCAGATGTGGACCGGCGACCCCGCGATCGGCTTTGCCGCATTCGGCGCCTGGGCCTATGCCGCGCGGCTAGCGGGCTGTCCCGATCCGGTCGATCTCGTCGAGCGGCGGGGGATGATCGGCGGGGTGCAGATCCGCAACTTTCTCGCGCCCGCCAGCGGCACCGCCGTGCTGCTGTTCGTCAACCGCGCCGAATTCGATTTCGGCGAGGTGGGCGCGGGCACCGGCTTCGCCTATGACATGCTCGCCGCGGCGCTCTGCCCGGCGCCCGGAGGAAACGGAACGCCATGAGGACTGCCAGCAGATGACGGACCGCCTGCGCCTCGGCGTCAACATCGATCATGTCGCCACCATCCGCAACGCGCGCGGCGGCGATTTGCCCGATCCGGTCCGTGCCGCGCATATCGCGGCGGCGGCAGGGGCGGACGGCATCACCGCGCACCTGCGCGAGGATCGCCGCCACATCACCGATGGCGATATCGAGCGGCTGATGGCCGAGATCGACCTGCCGCTCAATCTGGAGATGGCCGCCACCGACGAGATGCTGGCGATCGCGCTGGCCCATCGCCCCCATGCCGCCTGCATCGTGCCCGAACGGCGCGAGGAGCGCACCACCGAGGGCGGGCTGGACGCGGCCGGGCAGTACGACCACCTCGCCCCCTTCGTGGCGAAGCTGCGCGATGCCGGCATCCAGGTGAGCCTGTTCATCGAACCCAGCCTCCGCCAGATCGACGCGGCGATCCGCTTGCAGGCGCCGGTCGTGGAGTTCCACGTCGGCCGCTATGCCGAGCTGGAGGGTGAGGCGCAGGCTGTCGAACTGCGCCGCGTGACCGATGCCGTCGCGCTTGCCACGAAGAACGGGATCGAACCGCATGCCGGCCACGGCCTCACCTTCGACAATGTGGTGCCCGTCGCCGCCATTCCGCAACTGGCCGAACTGAACATCGGCCACTTCCTGATCGGCGAGGCGATCTTCACCGGGCTGGACGCCAGCGTGCGCCACATGCGCGAATTGATGGACGGCGCGCGGTGATCGTCGGCCTCGGCTCGGACCTGTGCAACATCGAGCGGATCCAGCACTCGCTCGACCGCTTCGGCGAGCGGTTCGTCGCCCGCGTGTTCACCGAGGTGGAGCGCGCCAAGGCGGAGCGCCGCACGCTCACCCGTGCCGGCACCTATGCCAAACGGTTCGCCGCCAAGGAGGCGTTCTCCAAGGCGGTCGGCACCGGCTTTCGCGCAGGCGTCTTCATGAAGGACATCGGCGTGGTCAACGCCCCCTCCGGCGCGCCGACATTACATCTGACCGGCGGCGCCCGGGCCCGGCTTGACGCGCTGACCCCGCCGGGCCACGCGATGGACGTTCATCTTACCATGACCGACGACCATCCCTGGGCGCAGGCGTTCGTCATCCTCTACGCCAGACCCCTGTACCGCCCATCCGAGGAGAAGATCGCGTGAGCGATCGCGAAGCGACCATGAGCCAGACCCCGGCCGATCCCCTGCCCCCCGC
>NZ_VNIM01000198.1 GCF_007785815.1 Alterirhizorhabdus solaris
CCTCACAGTACTGTCGCGCCACCAGCCGCACAGCTGCAACCCGTTTCATACTTAGCAACCCGGGACCCAGGCAGCTCTCCCCGTAGGGCGCCTCCGGCAGCTCCAGAGGTTTATAAGAGACAGCCCGCCCCCCTACCGCGAGGAAGAGCCCCAGCCCCCCCGCCGGCGCCAGCCACAGCACCCAGTCCACGATCACCAGCATCGCCGCCACGATCGCGCGGAAGAAGGTGACGAGACTGTCGCGCAACGCCGGCGCGATCCGCGTGATGGCGAAGCCGAACAGCAAGGCGAACACCACCAGCGGCACCATCGCGGTATCGGCCGCCGCCTTGATCGGGTTGGTCGGGATCAGCCCGGTCAGCCAGTCGGCGGCGGGCGCCACCGGCGGCACGACGCCCCCCGTCGCCCCCAGCAGCCCCGATTGCGCCGGTGCCGGCCAGACGGAGAGCAGCCCGAGCACCACCACCGCCGACACCGCGCAGGCCGCCACCAGCAGCGCCGCGAACCACAGCAGCGCGCGCCGCGCCACCCCGCCGGTGGCGGCACCGTCGGCGGCGCTGGCGATGCCGGTGACGAGCAGGCCGAACACCAGCGGCACCACCGTCATCGTCAGCGCATCCAGCCACAGCCGGCCGATCGGTTGCGCCACCGCCAGCATCCGGTCCAGCCCCGCCACCTGCCAGCCGCCGAGCGTCGCGCCGAGCGCGAGGCCGATCACCAGCGCGGCGAGGATGCGCGCCGACAGGCCGAAGCGCGCGGGCCGCCCGCCCGTGGATACCTGTTCGCCCCGATCCGCCATCATGCCCCCATCGCCGGGTCACCCTGTCACGATCGCCCGGGCGGGGCGAGGGCTTTGTGTTTCCGTGACTTAGCGCGCGGTGGCCGTCCCGGCGACGGGTTCGGCCAGCATCCCCTCGCGCTTGGCCACGATCAGCGGCACCAGCGCCTGCCCCGTCACATTCACCGCCGTGCGGCCCATGTCGATGATCGGGTCGATCGCCAGCAGCAGCCCCACCCCTTCCAGCGGCAGGCCCAGCGTGGAGAGGGTGAGCGTCAGCATCACGATCGCACCCGTCAGCCCCGCCGTCGCGGCCGAGCCTACGACCGAGACGAAGGCGATCATCGCGAAATCCGCCGGCCCCAGCACCAGCCCGTAATATTGCGCCACGAACAGCGCCGCCACGCCGGGATAGATCGCGGCGCACCCGTCCATCTTGGTCGTCGATGCCAGCGGCACGGCGAAGGCGGCATAGGCGTTGGGCACGCCCAGCCGTTCCACCACCGTCTCCGTCACAGGCAGCGTGCCGATCGACGAACGCGAGACAAACCCCACCTGCATCGCCGGCCATACCGTCGCGAAGAAGCGGCGCGGGCTCAGGCCGTTGAGCAGCAGGATGGCGGGATAGACGACGAGCAGCACCAGCCCCAGCCCGATATACACCGCCAGCACGAACTGGCCGAGCGAGGACAGCGCATCCCAGCCATATTGGGCGATGGCGGTGCCGAACAGGCCGATCGTACCCAGCGGCGTGAGCGCGATCACCCAGCGCAAAATCCGCCGCACGATCGCCGAGGCGGAGCGGATGAAGCCGAGAAACGGCGCGCCCGCCTCCCCCACGCGCAGCGCCGCCACGCCGATCACGATCGAGATCACGACGATCTGCAACACGTTGAAGCCGAGCGTGGTCGTGGCCGCGCCGTCCGCCAGCTTCGTGGTCGCCTGCAGGCCGAGGAAGTTGCCCGGCACCACCCCTTTCAGGAAATCGAGCCAGCTGCCCACCGTGCGCGGCCCGGCGTCCGCCGCCAGCCCCGCGCCGTGGTGCAGCCCCGGTTGCAGGATCAGGCCGAGCGTGATGCCGATCGCCACCGCGATCCCCGCCGTGATCGCGAACCACAGCAGCGTGCGCCACACCAGCCGCGCGGCATTGGCGAGTTCGGCCAGGTTGGCGATGCTGGCGACGATCGCGGTGAAGATCAGCGGCGGCACCAGCGCCTTGAGCAATTGCACGAAGATCCCGCCGGTCAGGTCCAGCGCCTGCGTCAGCCCGTTCGGCGCGCCGCCTGCCCCCGGCCCGATCGCGCGCGCGGCCAGCCCCAGAGCCAGCCCCAGCACCATCGCGGCCAGAATCTGCGCGCCGAACGAGCGCCAGAACGGGCGGGGCGGACGGGGAGCGCCG
>NZ_VNIM01000199.1 GCF_007785815.1 Alterirhizorhabdus solaris
CGCTCCTAGCGTGCGGAGCGGGGCTGGCAACCGGAATCGGGTATCCGGCGTGCCGGCCCGGGTTATCCCCGCCGGGCGGGGATAAGCTGTGGGGAACTGTTGAATAATCGCCGGGCAGCCATATGCCGCCTGTACCCGGCTCGCCCTGCCCAATTCTTAGGCAGCCGTGTGCCGGGGTCGCGCGGGAGGTTTCACCGCCTGCGATTTCGCTTTAGGGGCGGGGCATGGTTTCCGAATTCGGCCCGCTTGCCACCACCCCCAGAACCGCGATCGTCACCGGCGGTGCACGCCGGATCGGCGCGGCGCTGGTGCGGGCGTTGTCCGACGACGGGTGGCATGTGCTGATCCACTGCCGCCGCTCGGAGGATGAGGCAGAGGCGCTTGCCGCCGAGTTGCCCCATGCCCGCGTGGTGGAAGCCGAACTCGCCGACCCCGACGCGCCCGCCGCGATCCTCGCCGCCGCCGCCGGCATGCCGCCACCGGGGCTGCTGGTGAACAGCGCCTCGGGCTTCGTCCACGATACGCTCGATACGCTGGAGGCGGATCAGTGGGACGCGCACCTGAGCGTGAACCTGCGCGCGCCCGCCTTCCTCACCCGCGCCTTCGCCGCCGCCGTGCCGGCCGGGGCGGCGGGGCTGGTGGTGAACCTGCTGGATGCCAAGCTCGCCGCGCCGAACACCGATTTCTTCAGCTACACCGTCTCCAAGATGGGGCTGGCGGGCTTTACCGAACTGGCCGCGCGCGATCTTGCGCCGCGTGGCATCCGCGTGTGCGCGATCGCGCCTGCCGTCACCCTCGTCTCCGGGCCGCAGAGCGAGGCGAACTTCGCCGCCGTCCACGCGCACAACCCGCTCGGCCGGGGGGTGGCGGTGGACGATATCGTGCGCACCCTGCGCTTCATCGTGGCGACCCCGGTGCTGACCGGCCAGACCATCACGCTCGACGGCGGCCAGCGTTTTCTGGCGCTGGAGCGCGACGTGCAATTCCTTCCCGACTCCCCTCAGAAAGCCGTTCCATGACCAATTCCCCCGCGCTCGACGGCCTCGTGCCCGACACGCTGGTGCCGGTAACGCACCGCATCTTCCTCACCGACTTCGACCTGCCGGTGGACATCGGTTTCCACGAGTTCGAGGTGGGCAACCCCCAGCGCCTGCTCGTGTCGGTGGAGGTGTGGGTGGACGACGACGCCTTCGCCTCGGAGGACAGCGCGGACGCCGCCTGGAACTACGACTTCCTCCGCACCGAGATTCGCCGGATGACGGAGGGCCGCCGCTTCAACCTGCAGGAGACGCTGGTGCGCGAAATCTACGCGCTGATCGGCGCGCGTGCGGGCGTGAAGGCGCTCCGCATCTCCGCGCGCAAGCCCGACGTCTATCCCGACTGCGCTGGCGTGGGCGTGGAGATCGCCTCCTTCTGATCCGCGGTCAGGGCCGGTCAGCGCGCGCCGTAGTTGCGCGCGCAGGTGCCGAGCGCGGCGAGGACGAAGCGATAGTCCTCGGCTGCGGCCGCCGCATCGGCAGGGGCCAGCTCGGCGGTGGCGGTATCGGGCAGCGCGGCGGGCAGGAAGCAGGCGAGGCGATACCACAGCAGGCTGTCCCGTGCGGGCGGGCCGGCGGCCTCGTCCACCATCTCGCCCAGCGCCACCGCCCAGCGCGGCGGCTGGCCGGGGCGGCGCAGCACGTTGAGCGAGATCGGGCGGGCGTCGGCGGTGCGCAGGAAGATCTGCGTCTCGCTCTCGCCCGGCAGCGAGCCGGGCACATGGAACGCGCTGCCGATCCCGGTAACGCGCGGCGGCGCATCGGCGGCGGTCATCGCGGTCAGCACGTTGCGCAGCCGGGCGTCGAGATCGGGCGTCCAGGCGAACTGCGCATAGGGCGTCGCCAGCCGCACCTCGCCGGGACGCGTGCCGGGGGTGGCGAGCAGCAGCAGCCGCGTCTTCTTCGCCAGCTTCGGCACGCGGACACCCTCGATCGGCAGATCGACCAGCCAGCTGATCTGGCCGGGCAGCCCCTGCGCGCCGCGGATCAGCGCCAGCACGGTGCCTTCCACGTAGAAGCGAACGAAGCCGGGGGCGATCCCCACCGCCTGCGCCGGCTTGAGCCGGGTCGCGCGCACCACCTGCACATCGGCGACGATGGGGGCGCTGGCGGCCAGATCCGCCAGGTCGGCATAGGTG
>NZ_VNIM01000200.1 GCF_007785815.1 Alterirhizorhabdus solaris
TAGGAAAGTCCATGGCTCAAGTGACGGAAAGTCGCCACGGCACGGGCGCCAGCGATTGACGGAGTACCGAAAGAAAAGCTGTCGTGCGCGCGCTGCGGCCGTGGCGTGCGCCCAGGATCGCCACCACGTCGGCAGGCGGCGCTTCCCAGTCCGTCAGGACGTGGATCAGCCGACCAGCGACGAGATCGTCCGCCACGTCCCATTCGGATCGGATCGCCAGTCCGGCGCCGGCCAATGCCCATCCGCGCACGACCGTTCCGTCGTTGCTGGACATGAAGGGATCAATACGCATCGTGGCAGTACCGAGGACGCCGTGCTTGAGGCGCCACAGCGTTACGTCCTCCTCATTTTCGCGCACCACCAGGCAACGGTGGTGCGTGAGGTCTGCCGGCGCCGCGACCGGCGTTGCCCGTGCCAGATAGGTGGGGCTTGCAACCAAGAGACGGCGGTTGGGAGCGAGCGTGGTGACGATCTGGCTCATCGACCCCGCCGCTCCGATATGAATGATCGCGTCGCTGCTGTCGACCAGCTGCGCCCCGGGGTGATCGGACAGGTCGAGTGTCACCGTCACCGCCGGATGGAGGCGGACGAAGGCTGCCACGACGGGGGCGACGTGGACCCGGCCGAATCCGTGGGGGGCCGTCACGCGCAGGTGGCCGCTGACCTGATTGCGCCGGTCGCCGAGGGCGTCGCTCAGCGTGTCGAGTGCGGTGGCAACGACATGGGCCTGCGCCGCCACGAGCGCGCCTTCGTCGGTCAGCCCGAGGTGGCGGTGTGATCGCTCGACCAGACGCACGCCAAGCCGCGCTTCCAGCCCCCGTAGCCGCTGCGTGACGGCCGGTGGCGTGACGTTCAGCTTGCGCGCGCTTGCGGCAAGCGATGCCGATGTAGCCACCACCGCGAAGAAGGCGAGATCATCCGACGTCAGCATTAAGGCCCGCCTTATGGATCGATGTAGCAAGCGTTAATTGCCGGTGCTGACCAATCGCGCAATACTTCGCGTAGATCAGACGAGGATTTTTGCGGTGGATGAGGGTTTGACGATCGAACGCGAAACGCCTGCAACAGAGCTGACGCTGGCTAGGCTGGAAACGCCGTGCCTTGTGCTCGACGCGGATCGGATGGCGCATAACGTGGCGCGGCTGCGTGCCCGCCTGTCTCGCTTCGACGTCACCCTGCGGCCCCATCTGAAAACCGGCAAGTCGGTCGACGTTGCGCGCGCGGTGATGGCATCGCCTGCCGGTCCGGCCACCGTCTCGACCCTGAAAGAGGCTGCCCGTTTCGCCGAGGCCGGCGTGCGCGACATCATCTACGCGGTGGGTATCACGCCCGACAAGCTGGGGCGGGTGCTCGATCTGCGGAGCGGTGGCGTCGATCTCGCCGTCGTGCTCGACACGGTCGAACAAGCAGAGGCAGTGGCCGCCGCTTCGCGCGAGGCTGGCGTCCGCATCCCGGCCTTGATCGAGATTGACTGCGATGGCCACCGCTCGGGCATTCTACCGACAGACGTGGAAAAGCTGACCGCGATCGGGCAGATCCTTGCGACCGACGCCGAACTGCGCGGTGTTCTCACCCATGCCGGCGGCAGTTATGCTGCGCGCGGCGTGGCCGCCCTGGTGGCTTGCGCGGAGGAGGAGCGGCGCGCGGTGGTGGACGCGGCGACGATCCTGCGGACGGCGGACTTGGCTTGTCCGGTCGTGAGCGTCGGCTCCACCCCCACGGCGCATTACGCGGCCGACCTGACGGGGGTGACGGAAGTGCGCGCGGGCGTGTTCGTGTTCTTCGATCTCGTGATGGCCGGCATCGGCGTCTGCGAAGTCGATGACATCGCGCTGTCGGTGATGGCCACCGTGATCGGCTTCCAGCGGGAGAAGGGCTGGATCCTGACCGATGCCGGCTGGATGGCGATGTCCCGCGATCGCGGAACGGCGAAGCAGGCGGTGGATCAGGGCTATGGCGTCGTCTGCGATCTCGCCGGGCGGCCGTATCTCAATCTGATCGTCGCGGACGCCAATCAGGAGCATGGCATCATCGCCGTCCGGCCGGGATCGGGAGGGGTACTGCCCGATCTGGCGATCGGTGACCGCGTGCGTATCCTGCCGAACCATGCCTGCTCCACCGGCGC
>NZ_VNIM01000201.1 GCF_007785815.1 Alterirhizorhabdus solaris
CGCCCGCCTCCAGCAGCGGGTGGATCGCCAACCTGTGGGATCCCTACCGCCGCTAGGCCGCAGGCAGGCGCCGCTCCTTCGTCTCCAGCGTGTTGATCGCGGCGTGGACCAGCGCCTCGATCTCGTCGCGCGGCAGGCCGGGCGGGATCGGCGGGCCGAAGCGGAAGGTAATGACGCCCGCCCGCTTCAGGCCCTTGCGCGGCCAGAGCAGGCCGCTGTCGAGCGCCAGCGGTACCACCGGCAACCCGGTCACGCGGTACAGGCCGGCGAAACCGGGGCGCAACGGCGGCTGCTCGCCCGGCGCCACGCGCGTGCCTTCCGGAAAGATCAGGATCGCCCGGCCATCGGCCACCACCCGGCGGGCCGCGCGCAGCATGATGCGAAGCGCGGTCGCCGATCCCTCGCGATCGACAGGGATCGCGCCGTAACTCTGCGCCACGCGCCCCCACAGCGGGATCTCGGTCAGTTCCTGCTTCAGCACCACCGCCGGCTCCTCCAGCACGCGGATCAGCTCGAACGTCTCGAACATGGACTGGTGCTTGGCCGCGATCAGCGCCGGCCCCTCGGGCAGCCGCCCCTCCACCCGCGTCTCGATGCCGAGAAGGTGGCGCGCGCACCAGTAATGGAAACGCGCCCAGCGTTTGGCATGCGCCCGCATCCGGGCGCCACGCCGAGCGATGACGAGCGCCAGCACCACCAGCACCAGCGAACCGGGGTAGAAGGCCAGCGCGAACAGCACGTTACGCAATCGGGCCATGCCTACCACCCCAGCGGTGCCGCGACCCGGCGCAGCAGATATTTGTGATATTCCTTGAACAGCGCGGTGAATCCCGGCTCGCTCCGCACCGCATCGGGCAGGATCGTCACCCGATCGCCCACGATCCGGCGCAACTCGAAACAGGCGCGGCTCATGTGCCAGTCGGTCGTGACGAGGCGGACCGAACGGAAGCGGTGGCGTGCCAGCCAGCCGGCGGTCTCATCGGCGTTGGAGCGGGTATCGACCGCCTCGTGCCCCAGATCGACGCGCGCGACGACGAGCGCGGGCGAGACATGGTTGACCTCCGCCAGCTCCAGGGGCCGCACCCGCCGGTCCGCGCCGGAAACGAGCAGGCGTTGCGCCCGCCCGGCGGCCAGCAGGTCCAGCCCGCGCTGCACGCGTCCCGGCCCGCCCGTCACCACCACGATCGCATCGGTCACGGCGGCGTCGGGGGCCGGGCCGGGCTGGTCGATGGCGAACCACGCGAAGCCGAGCGCCCACAGCAAAAGCAGCGCCGCCGCCGCGCGCGCGATCACAGGATTCGCCTCAGCGCCGCCACGATCGTCAGCCGCGCGGTCAGCATCGCCAGCAGCGTGGCGGGCAGCGGCAGCAGCGCCAGCACCACCCACGCACCCGGCGGCAGCGCGGCGGTGCCGAGCAGTTCGGAACCGAGCGCTCCCATCTGCCGGCCGATCAACCACAGCACCACGATGCCGCCGGCCAGCCCGATCATCCCGCCGAACAGCGCATCCAACGCGATCCGCCGCTGGAAGATGCGGGCGATCTGCTGGTCCGTCCCGCCGAGCAGGTGCATCACGTCGATCGTGGCGCGGTGGGTGTTGAGGGAGGAGCGCGCCGCCAGCACCACGGCCGCGGCGGTGGCCGTGGCCATCAGCAGCACCAGCGCCGCCGCCAGCCATTGCAGCGCCGCGATCACACGGGTGAGCGGGGCGAGCGAACGGGCGTGATCGTCCACCCGCGCATCGGGCGCGACCGGGCGCAGCGCGGCGACGATCGCGGGCGTGTGATCGACCGAGGGGTCCGTCATCACCACGTCGATCAGCGCGGGCAGCGGCAGGTCCTCGCCCAGCCCCTCCGGCCCCAGCCACGGCTCGAGCAGCTCGGTCATCTGCGCATCACCGACGCGTTCGGCCGATCGCAGGCCCGGCAGCCGCCCCAGCGCGGCCAGCGCCGCCGTCGCCTGCCGCTCGCGCGAGACGGGATCGGCCTGGACGATCTGCACCGTCGCCCGCCCGCCCAGATCATCGCCCAGCCCTGCCGCCGCCGCGCTGAGGCCGAGGCCGCCCGCCGCCGCCAGCACGGTCAGGAAC
>NZ_VNIM01000202.1 GCF_007785815.1 Alterirhizorhabdus solaris
CCCGTGGTGGCGGCGGTTGCGGCAGGCCCGCGCCCGCTGCCCCCGCCCGTGCTGCGCGAGGCGGCATGAGCGCCGCCGCCGCCCCCATCCGCCACCGCGCGCCGCCGCGCTGGATCCTCAGTTTTGCCGACTTGTGTTTGTTGTTGCTTTGCTTTTTCGTGATCCTCAACGCCCAGAAAGGCGACCCGAAGCGGGTGGCGCAGGGGATGCGCGCCGCGTTCGGCGAGCCTGCGCCCGCCGCCGCCCGCACCGATTACCGCGCCGCTTTGCTGTTCGAGCCGGGCGAGGCGGTGCTGACCGCGCCGGCCGCGCGCTGGCTGGGGGGCCTGGGCCGGCAGGCGGCGGCGGCGGGGGCGGACGTGCTGATCGTCAGCGACGGCCTCGACCCCGCGACCGCCCGGCTGGACGGGTGGGAGCTGGCTGCCGCGCGCGTGGCGGCGACAGGCCGGGCGGTGCGGGCCGGGGGCTTAAGCGAGGCGCATGTCACGCTCTCTATCCCCGCGATGGGCGGCGGCAGGCATCGCGCCGCGCAGACGCTGCGCATCACCACCGCCCCGCGCGGCTGAAGACGGCCTGGCCAGGCGACTGGCGCGCTTCTTGCGAACTATGGTTAAATCGCAAAAGGCCTGCCCGTGAACCCGACCAAGATCCTTCTTCTCGCTCTGGCCCTGCTGCCGGCCCCTGCGCTCGCCGCCGGCCTGCAGAATCTCGACGCGCTGGAGCGGCGGCTCGTGATCGCGCTGGGGGCCGATATCGGCGCGCCCGGCGGCCCCACCGTCTCGCTCGACCGGCGGCTGAAGCTGGCCGCCTGTCCCGGCGAGGTGGTGATCGATCCCCCCGCGCTGGGCGCCGCCACCTTGCGCTGCGCGGAGATCGGCTGGCGCATCCGCGTGCCGCTGGTGCGCGGCGGCAGCGAGGGCGGCAGGGCCATGCCGGCATCCGGCAACGCCTTGCCGCCCGCCCGGCAACCGATGCGCGAGGCGGCGGTGGTCC
Source organism: Alterirhizorhabdus solaris (assembly GCF_007785815.1). Lineage (GTDB taxonomy): Bacteria > Pseudomonadota > Alphaproteobacteria > Sphingomonadales > Sphingomonadaceae > Alterirhizorhabdus > Alterirhizorhabdus solaris. Next base: position 994 of record NZ_VNIM01000202.1, read on the forward strand.
GGCGCGGCGATCCGCTCGACCTGATCGCGGGCGACAGCGGATTTTCCGTCAGCACCCTGGTGATCGCCGAACAGGACGGTGCCCCGGGCGACCGCATCCGCGTTCGCGGGGACCGCGCAAAGCCGCCGATCATGGCCGAAGTGGTGGCCGCCGGGACGGTTCGGCTTCCCTGATTTAAAACATCTCCGATCCTGTCGTTATACAGCTATGAGAGACTGGGACGCGGTAACGCGGAGGGATGGAAAGATGATCAACAGCATCGGACCGACAGGCACGGGGGCGGTCGATACCGTCCGCAGCCAGGGCGTGCAGAAGAGCACGGCGGTCGAAAAGGTCGCGGTGAAGACCGAGGCCGAACAGGTGGTGCCGAACCCGGCGGCGGATCTCGCCGCCGCCGGCCCGCCGGTGGACACGGACAAGATCGCCAAGATCCGCGCGGCGATCCAGAACGGCAGCTACTCGCTCGACATCCAGGCGATCGCCAACCGGATGATCGACATCGACATCCTGCCGCGCGGATGAGCGAGATGGTGCTGGACCGGCTGATCGCCAGCCAGGAGTCGCTGATCGCGGCGCTGGACGGCGACGAGGCCGAGGCGATCGAGCAGGCGCTGACCGGCTTCGCCGAGGCGATCGGCGGGCTGAAGGGCGTGGCCGGCTGGCGCGACGCGCCGAGCGTGGTGACGCGCGTAACCCACGCGCTGCAACTGGCCGAGGCGGCACGCATCCGCACCGTGTATCTGGCCGACCGCCCCCGCCGCCAGATCGAGCGCCTCACCGCCGCCGGCAGCGGCCGCGTCGCCGCCGGCCTTGCGTACGGCCGCAACGGCATGATGCGCGCCTGACGATTTTTTGACGCGCGCGTCGGCGGGGCGTCGGCCACGCCTGAGTCCATCCCGTATCCCGTGAACGCTTATCCCCAGAGGGAACCCGTCTCGTAGGACGTGGCTGTCACCCTCCTTCGAGACGCCATTTCGACTTCGCTCAATGGCTCCTCAGGGTGAGCGAGGTTGATCTCCATCCGCAGCTGACACAGCCCCTCCCGATCTGGCACACGGCTTGCTTAACGCCGTGGTATGACCCCGCGC
>NZ_VNIM01000203.1 GCF_007785815.1 Alterirhizorhabdus solaris
CACCGCATACTGGATCAGCGGCTTGTCGACGACGGGCAGCATCTCCTTGGGCACCGCCTTGGTGGCGGGCAGGAAGCGCGTGCCCATGCCGGCGACGGGAAAAATGGCCTTCCTGATGGTCTTCATGTGGTCTCCGTAGCGAGCCAGGGCGACAGATTATCCGCCGCGATTAGCCCTATAAACCGGCTAGCGAGGTTGATGAAGGACTTGCAGGAAATTCTCTATGGCCTAGTCCAAGACCTAGAACGTCAAGCTGCCATCTTCGTTGACCAAGCCTATCCAGACAGAGTATGCATCGGCATTTAAGTGAACCCCACTCAGGGCGCTTAACGTCTTGAGAACCAGCAAAATGGAAGACTTGGGTGGGTGTATACCGGTGCTGTAAAACCCAATTCGAATTTGCATCTTGCTCGGCTTGTCAGGTCCTAGCGGGGAAAAGTTCGGGGTATCGCCTTGGGCGCCAACTCCACACGCCACGTATGAAGGCACGTCTATTGGAAAACGTTCTTTGCTGAACATGCCCGGCAGTTCGTGAACGCGACAGCGTAGTGCGGAGCTGACGCCAGAGCAGCAAACTTGGGAAACGCACTCATTCCCTGTGATCGATTATACTAGCGTTGAACCCAACCCCTCATGCCAAGTATCGCCGTTTGCGATGCTGGGCCCCTGCATCGACGCGAATTCGCAAGGAGACCGCATGAGCAAGCCGTTGTCAGCCGAGACCATGGCGATCGTCAAGGCGACCGCACCCTCGCTTCAGAAGCACGGCGTCGAGATCACCAGCCGGATGTATGAGCGGCTGTTCGCTGATCCGGAGATCAGGTTCCTGTTCGACATGGCCGCGCAGGCCTCGGGCGAGCAGCCTAGGCGGCTTGCCGCCGCCATCCTCGCCTTCGCTCAGAACGTTGACAGGCTCGAGGCGATCAAGGGTGCGGTCGAGCGTATTTCGTCGAGGCACGTCGACACGCAGATCAAGCCGGAGCATTATCCCGCGGTGGCCTACGCGCTGCTGTCCGCCATCAGCGATGTCCTCGGTGAGAATGCCACCGATGAGGTGCTGAACGCCTGGGGAGAGGCCTATTTGTTCCTGTCCGACATCCTGATCGAACGCGAAGAAGCACTTCACCGCGAGAAAGAAGCGGCGTGAGTCGAAATCCCCTGAGGCTGCCCGAGGGGCTGGAAAGCTATAAGCGAACCGGCATGTTCGCCGAAACGTCCGTGCCGGCAGGGCTGCTGCGCGATCATTCGACGAAGGATGGCGTGTGGGGGCTCATTCACGTCGAGCGCGGGCAGTTGCGATACCGGATCACGGATCCCCGGCGGGAGGCGACAGAAATCCTGCTGGCCGCAGGTGCTATGCCGGGTATCGTCGAGCCAACGATCGTTCACCATGTCGAACCCGTCGGCGCGGTACTCTTCCAGGTCGAGTTCTTTCGGACGGCAGCGGGCATCATCCCGCTGTGCCGCTTCGAGGAACTGGCCGAACGCGAAAACAGGCTTCTCGCCCAGAAGATCACTTATACCAAGATTCAGTGATCAGAACCCACAGGCCCAATCACGGAGACCGAGCGACATGATGCGCCAGGGTTGTTCGACGAGCTTGTTCCAGGCGTCGCAGCAATGGTCGACGATCTCGTCGTAGGAGCCGAACACGCGGTTCGAGAGCCAGTTGTCGCGCATGAACTGCCACACGTTTTCCTGCGGATTGAGCTCCGGGCTTTTCGATGGGATCGCTACGATCGAGATGTTGGCGGGAAGCTCGAGCTTCGGCGTCAGGTGCCAGCCGGCCTGGTCCATGAGCACCACGGCGTGGGCGCCGGGGGCGACATGCAGAGCGATCTTCGCCAGGTGCAGGTTCATGGTGTCGGTGTTGCAGAACGGCAGGACGAGGCCTGCCGCCTTTCCCTCCTGCGGGCATA
>NZ_VNIM01000204.1 GCF_007785815.1 Alterirhizorhabdus solaris
CCCACCACCGCCGCCACCGGCGCGGCGACGCCCAGCAGCGTCAGCCCCACGAACAGCCCGGCCGCCAGCGCCGCCGCCGTCACGTACAGTTCGGGTCGCAGCAGGATCGAGGGTTCGCCCGCCAGCACGTCGCGGATGATGCCGCCCATGCAGGCCGTCACCACCCCCATCACGGCGGCGGACAGCGGCGGCACGCCGTGGGCCAGCGCCTTGCCCGCGCCATAGACGGCGTAGGCCGCCAGCCCCACCGCATCGAACCAGTCCAGCGCGCGCGGCGACCATAGCCGTGCGGGCGTGAGCCATACCGCCAGCGCCACGATCAGGCAGGTGGCGATGGCGCGCGAATCGACCATCCAGAACACCGGCGCGTCGATCAGCAGATCGCGCAGCGTGCCGCCGCCGGTGCCCGTCACCGCCGCGAAGAAGGCGAAGGTGACGAGCGTCTGCCGCTGCCGCGCCGCCGCCAGCGCGCCGGAGGCGGCGAACACCGCGATCCCCGCCACGTCGCCCCACGCCAGCGCCTGCGTGAAATCCCACCCCGCCGGCATCATCGCCCGTGTCTCCGTTCGGCCCGCCGGGAAGCCGGCGCGACGATGCGATAGCGTCACCTGCCGTCACGATGCCAGCGTGGCGTGTCGCCTTCCCCGGGGCGGGGCGCCGGTCCCCGCCCGGCCATCGCCCGGATCACCCCGGCGGCAGCACCGCCTTGCGGAAGCCCTGCCACACCGCGTCGTAATCAGGCTGCAGCGTGGGGCTGGTCATCGCCGCGCGGGTGGGGCGGATCACGTCGCGGCTCTCGAACATGAAGGCCATCGTACCGTCCAGCCGCTGCGGCACGAGATCGGCGGCGATCGCCTTGTCGTAGCTGGCGCGGTCGGGGCCGTGGCCGTTCATCCGGTTGTGCAGCGATCCGCCGCCCGGCGCGAAGCCGCCTTCCTTGGCATCGTAGGTGCCGGCCAGCAGCCCCATATATTCGCTCATCACGTTGCGATGGAACCACGGCGGGCGGAACGTGCCCTCCGCCACCATCCAGCGCGGCGGAAAGATCACGAAGTCGCAATTGGCGGTGCCGGCCACGTCGGACAGGCTGGTCAGCACCGTGAAGATCGACGGATCGGGGTGATCGAAGCTGACGGTGTTGATCGTATTGAACCGCGCCAGATCGTAGCGGCACGGCGCGAGATTGCCGTGCCAGGCCACCACGTCGAACGGTGAATGGTCGAGCATGGTCGCCCACAACCCGCCCTCGAACTTCTGGATCAGCTCGTGATCGCCATCGCGATCCTCGTACCACGACACCGGCGTCTCGAAATCGCGGGGGGAAGCGAGCCCGTTGGCGCCGATCGGGCCGAGATCGGGCAGGCGGAAGGGCTGGCCGTAATTCTCGCAGACATAGCCCCGCGAATCGCCGTCCGGCAGATCCACCGCGAAGCGCAGCCCGCGCGGGATCAGCGCGATCTGGAGCGGCGCCACCTCCAGCCGGCCCAGTTCGGTGCGGATCGTCAGGCGGCTGGCCTGCGGCACGATCAGCATCTCGCCATCGGCCGACACGAACACGCGCGTGCCCATGCCCCGGTTGGCCGCATAGAGGTGGAT